>JBGQDD010000140.1:0-7762 GCA_041495665.1 Candidatus Acidiferrum sp. | reverse complement strand
CTTCACGCCTTTTGCGTCGAGCTTCTTTGCGATTTCATCCTTCAGCTCTTCACAAGGCTTTGCCGCTTGTGCGTGAGCGGGCACGGAAACAAATAATAGAACGCCAATTGCCGCCAACAGTTTCATGGTGTGACCTCCGTGGTTGGGATGCCGGATCACAACGGAGCATAGCATCGGTTCAGCGCATCTAGCCGCCCACTGCGCAGCACGTTCACCCTAAAAGATACGGGATAGGTTAAAGCTGCTTTGCACCGCCCGGAATCTTCGCCACCCGCCCGGGTGGTAACATTCTGTGGTATAAGCTAGGCGGTTAATCAAAAAGCATGTCACCAGATATCACCCAAGCTCAGGCGGGCGACCTCATAGGGCTTGCCCTCGCCCGTTTTGGGGACTTATCAGCCGCCGAAACGACACTGCTGGCCGCAGCCCAGATGGGGGGTTTCGCGTTCTGCGGTTCAAGCGGTAATTTGAGCGATCCTTCTAACGACCCCGCAAGAGCCAGCGAGTGGGGGACGGAGAGAAGCATTCGTGCCAGCGTGATTCGCTGGCTCTGCGTCGACCAAGCCGCACGAAAGCTAGTGGATCCAAACGGAGTTCGGGTCTCTGGTGCAAAGGTGACCGGAAAACTGAACCTCTCCTGCATAGCGGTTACGTTCGCGCTTGCTCTCATGAGGTGTCGCATAGAGGAAGACGCAGAGCTCATCTCCACAAGCCTTGCTGAATTGGACCTTAGCGGGAGCTGGATTTGTTCCCTGAAGGCTGACCGCATAAGCGTGAAGGGCTCAGTTTTCCTCGGCAGCGGTTTTCATGCCGAGGGTGAGGTGCGATTTCCCGCTGCTCAAATCGAAATCGACCTTACGTGCGAAAACAGCTTGTTCAGTAATCCTTCAAAGGTGGCGTTCAACGCCGATGGCCTCAACGTGAAGGGGAGCGTTTACCTGCGCAGGGACTTTCGGGCCGAGGGCGAAGTACGCCTCTTGGGTGCACAAATCGCGGGTAATCTTGAGTGCGACGGCGCGACCCTCAAGAATGCCCCACGGCTGGGGTCCTCAGGAAGCGGGATAGCGCTGCACGCAGATCGAGTAAAAGTAGGTGGGTACGCCTTCCTACGCAACGGATTTAGCGCCGAGGGCGAGATAAAGCTTTTGAACGCTGAAGTCGGGATCAGTCTTGAGTGCTCGAATGCCATTCTCAAAAACCCACCTATGGAGGGAGTCCCTGGGAGTGGGACGGCGCTGAACGCCAGCGGTATCCGCGTGAGAGGAGACGTTGTCCTGTCCGACGCATTTCGTGCCGAAGGAGAAGTGCGATTGCGTGGCGCAAATATCGGCGGTGTCCTTAATTGCGAGAAGGGTACGTTCATCAACCCTTCGAAAATGGCGTTGGATGTGGATCGTATTAGGGTGGCCGGCTACGTTTTCCTACACAATGGATTTGCCGCCGAAGGCGAGGTAAAGCTTTTGAACGCCGAAATCGGGAGCAATCTCGAATGCGACAATGGAAAATTCAAGAACCCACTACGCGATGGGGTCTCGGAAAGCGGGAGGGCGCTGAACGCAGATCGCGTCAAGGTGGCAGGCTACGTTTTCCTGCGAAACGGATTTAGCGCCGAGGGCGAGGTCAATTTACTGAACGCACAAATCGGTAGCGACCTCGATTGTAGCAAAGCCACGTTTGACAACCCTGCACGAGTGAAATCGGAAGGAGCCGGCATCGCACTCTTGGCGGACGGCGCCAGCATCAAAGGCAGTGTGTTCCTCGGTGAGGAATTCAACGCGACGGGTGACGTGCGAGTTTGTGGTGCCCAAATTGGAGGTCAGCTTACTTGCGTGAACTCAAGAATTGATGGAGGGCTTATTGCGCAAGCCACAACCGTCACTGGCGGGTTTTTTTGGACGAAAATCGTAGAACCCGAACGCGCCAAGCTCGACCTCGTTAACTCTCATTTGGGTGCACTCATTGATGACCGTGTAAGTTGGCCCGAAAGCCGAAACCTCAGAGTAGACGGCCTCGTTTACGGACAATTCTCTGGCTCGGACACTCCGAGGTCTGCGAGGGATCGACTGGACTGGCTATCTCGACAAAGGGATTTCGCGCCACACCCATACCACCAGGTCGCTAGAGTGCTGCGAGACAATGGGGATGACGCGGGCGCCCGTCGCGTCCTCTCCGAAATGGCGCAACTTCGAAGGAAACATGAATACGCCGCCCGCAATCGGTTCGGTCGTTTCTGGGCCTGGACTTGGAGCCTCGTTCTGAGAGCCACCATTGGGTACGGCTTCCATCCAGCGAGATCGCTTCTGTGGCTCGCTGGGCTCGCCGTCCTAGGGACGGGACTCTTCGAGGCGGGGTATGCCGCAGGAAGCATGGCGCCTACTGAGAAGGACGCATATCGCGAATTCAAAGCAAGCAGTCAGCTACCGCCGCACTATGAGCACTTTAATCCCTTCATCTATTCCCTTGAAAACTCTTTCCCGCTCATCCGATTCGGCCAGGCTGATCATTGGCAAGCATCCCCGGATATACAATGGCAGAGTACGCCGCAGCCGTGGAGGCCGCAATTCTTGTCCCGGCTCATCTCGCCGTGGGCTCTCCGCCGCTTCCGCTGGCTTCAGATATGTCTCGGCTGGTTCTTCACTACCATGGGCGTCGCAGCGGTGACCGGGGTTGTCCGCAAGGAGTGAATCTGGGCTGACTCTTGATGTGCTGAGTCGCTATTGCATGGCGCAATGGTCACTGCGGTTTGTGCACGCCATTCGTGTCCGGGGAGGCGCGGGGCGAGTCCCGCCCCTACGACGAAGATAGGCTTCAGGAATGAGGCGTGGTGCGATAGTGGAGGTTAACGACGCCGTCGGGGAAGGCTTTGGCGGAGAGAGGAGAAACTAGAAATCAGAAACTAGAAACTAGAAGTTAGAAAAAGGATCGAGAGGCGGCCGCTCGCCCAGATGGAGCGATGGCAGAAAAGACGAACGAGAAATCAGAAACTAGAAACTAGAAATTGGGAATTGGAAAAGAGAGATTCCTCTCTAGGCAGGCCGAGGCGTTCATCCCGCAAAAGCCGCGGGATGGAGAAGAGCGCGCAGGAGCGAAAGCGGAAGAAAAAATCGGCCTGCTGCGTTCGGTCCCGCAACCCCCTCCGGGACGCCCCGGTGGAAACGACCGGGGTGCAAAGAACGCACAAAATGCGTGAATGACGGGTAGCGGCATGGAGCACTCCATAATTGTAGTTACATTTGCATAGCTACATTTTCAGAGTTATACTGGGCGTGTCATGGTCTGGTTTGAGTGGGATAAGGCCAAGGCAAAGACGAACGAAAGGAAGCATGGCGTGCGTTTCGAAACTGCCATCCGTGTTTTTGCCGATCCTTATGCCCTTACGGAACAGGATCGCATCGAAGGCGGTGAATTGCGCTGGCAGACCATCGGCATGGCTGGAGGAATTGTGCTGCTGCTAGTTGCCCACACCGTGCGGGATGAAGGACAGGACGAAATTATTCGCATCATTTCGGCCCGAAGGGCCGTGAGAAACGAGGTCAAACGCTATGACGAAAATCGTGAGAAAAGCTCTTCCTGACGTTCGCCTGAGCGCCAAACAAAAACGCCAGTTGAGAAAGCTCGCACAGCGGCCCGACAGCGAAATCGACTTTTCGGATATTCCGGAACTGACGGAAACGTTCTGGCGGAACGCAGTGCGGAATCCGTTCTACCGGCCGGTGAAGAAGCAGCTCACGCTGCGACTGGACGCCGATGTGATCGCATGGCTGCGGCAGCAGGGCAAAGGCTACCAGACCAGAGCGAATGCTTTGCTGCGGGCGGCGATGTTGGAAGACGTGAGCGAAAAAGCGAGTTGAGAGAGGGCGGGGGAAGCCCCGCCCTTACAGCAGACAAGAACAGTAAAAACACGGGTCTGAAGACCCGCCACTACGACAAACGCGGGCTAGTTGGAGTCGGAGTCGTCCTCGGAATCGAGGCCGGCGCGGGCGATGAGATTGCGGAGGGCGTCTTCGCCGCCGGCGCCGCGCTGGGTACCGACGATGAAGCCGTCGCGATCGATGACAACGTAGATGGGATAGGCGGTGGCCGCATACATGGCGGCGAGATTGGTGTCTTCCATCATGACGATCTTGCAGTTGCGGGGATGCAGCTCGAGATATTTTTTGACGGTTTTCTTGGATTCACCCACGTCGATGGCAAGCAAGATGAGGCCTTTGCCGGCGAGTTCATGGCCGATTTTGTCGACGAAGGCGGCTTCGTCGGCGCAGAAGCCACACCAGGTGGTCCAGAACTCGAGGAGCACCACCTTGCCTTTGATGGATTCGTTGGTGAACTCTTCGCCGGTGGTGGTAATGGCGTTGAAGCGGGGCGCGGGCTCTTTGTCCTTGGGTGCAGCGAGAGCGCAAAGAGAGGCGAGGATCAGTATGGAGAGCGTTGCTCCACGCAAGAGGATGGTTCGGGGCATGAGGAGATGTAAACAAAGGGCGGGACTACCTGTCAATTACTTTGTTGGCACGTTCAAAGGATGAGCGGCGAGGAAAAGCGGGGCGAATAAAGCACCGGTCTGAAGACCGGCCACTAGCGGTGAAGGCGGCCCCGACCGGGTCGGGGCCGCTACAACCACACGCAGCAGGTCGATTACTTGGAGGCGAGGTAGAGAAAGCGGGAGAGGCGCTGCTCGCGGGAGAGGGTGTGGACGCAGGCGAGAAAACGCTGGAGGCCGTGGAAATTTACCTGGCCTTCGATAGGGAGAAGGATGGATTGGCGGCGGGCGCGACCGTCGTGGCGGCGCTTGGCGATGGCGGCGGCGTTGGGCGTGGTGTCCGCAACGCGGAGAAGGCGGAAGCCGGATTGTACGAGAAGACGCTCGTTTTCGCCGCGGGGGCCGAAAAGGTAGTGGCCGATGGAACTGCGCGTGGCGAGCTCTTCGTCGGAGATGACGCCGGTGATTACTAGGGCGTCGGTGAAAAGGAAGCGTCCGCCGGGTTTGAGAACGCGGAGGAATTCGCGAAGGACGGCGAGGCGATCGAGAAGATGGCACATGGCGTCATTGGAATAGGCGGCGTCAAAGGCGGCGTCAGCGAAAGGGAAATGGGTGGCCGCGTTGTGAAGAAGGAAGGTGACGCGGGATTGCAGCGATTTCGAGTGCGCCAGGGCGGTGGCGCTTTTGATGCCTTCGGGATTGACGTCCAGCGCGGTTATGCGGCAGCCGGTGGATTCCGCGAAATGGAGGGCGCAGCCTCCGGAGCCGCAGCCGACTTCGAGGGCGGAGGAATTTCTTGTGAGTTGCAGGAGGCCGGCAATTTCGGTGAATTCCTCGGGGGAGGCCCAGTTGGATTGGCCGAAGTCCGCGCCGTAGGTTTCGAGGCGGATTTCGCGGTAGGCGGGGTGCTCGAGGTGCGAGTAGGAAGTGTTGTACATGTCCACTTTTTCAGGGATGGGATTGGCGGACATGGCTGATCCTTTGTGATGGCGGTCGGCGGGAGCTTATCACCGGCACTAGAGAAGGCGGAGATATTTGTGGGGGGAAGCCACCGCACCGGAAAGCTCAGGAGGCCGGGCTGAAGCCCGGCCTCTACAAATGAAGAGAAGAGCGACCAAGGCAGCAGCGGGTAGTATTCGGGGCGGGCATGTGTTAAAGAAGGCCCGCGAGGACAGGAGGGATCATGCGCGGAAAGATGAAGTTCGGGCTCATCCTACTGTTAGCGGTGTTTGGGGCGCCGGCATCTGGCCAGGGGCAACCGCCGGACAAAACGATCACGGTCTTTGGACAATCGATTCATTATTTTGATATGGGCGCGGGGCCGGTGGTGGTGCTGCTGCACGGACTGGGGAGCCGCAAGGAAGATTGGCTGCCGGTGCTGGAACCGATGGCGCAGAAATACCGATTGCTGGTGCCGGACCAGATTGGATTTGGACGATCGGACAAGCCGCTGCTGGACTACAGCATTCAAACGTACGTGGATTTTCTGAATGAGTTTTTGCGGCAATTGAAAGTGGAAAAGGCGAGCCTGGTGGGCGAATCGCTGGGCGGGTGGATCGCGGGGCTCTACGTGGCGGAGATCGGCGGCGGCGCGCACTTGATACCGGTGGAGAAGCTCGTGCTTGTGGATGCGGCAGGGCTGAAACAGGACAAGCCGATTCCGAACCTGAATCCGAGCTCACTAGTAGATATGCGGGTGATGATGGAAGCGGTTTTCTACGATACGAGCTGGTTGAATGAGGACGCGCTGCGGAAGATTTTCACGGACAAGCTGGCGACGAAGGATAGCTTCACCGTGCGAAGCATCTTGAGCAATCCGGCGCTCGGAACGGAAAGGCTGGACGACCGGCTGGCGAGTATCAAAGTGCCGACGCTGGTAACGTGGGGAAAACAGGACAAATTGTTGCCGATCGGAGCCGGGGAACGCTACGCCGCGGGAATCGCCGGAGCGAAGCTGGTCAGCTTTGACAAATGCGGACATGTTCCGCCGATTGAAAAGACGGAAGAGTTTGTAGCGGCGGTGACGGCGTTTCTTGGCGGCGGAGCCGCGGCAGCGCACTGAGCGGGGCCGGGGCGGCGTAGAATCTTGGATGTGGAGAGGCAGGGTCGGAGTGGAGAAGGAGCGAGAAGTGTCTGCGGCGTGGCCGTGGCCGGATTCGCTGGACGCGCTGACGGCGGCTCCGGGCAATCACCGATTGCTGTTCGAGAATGAGCGAGTGCGCGTGCTGGAGGTGCGCATTGGACCGGGCCAGTTTGTGCCGGTACACACGCATCGATGGCCGAGTATGGTGTATGCGGCGAGTAGCAGTGATTTCATCCGGCGGGACGGCGAGGGGAAACTGCTTTTCGACAGCCGCACGATGGGGCCTCCACCCGCAACGCCGACGGCGCAGTGGACACCGCCGTTGCCGCCGCACTCGGTGGAAAATATTGGAAATGCGGAAATTTTTCTGATCACCACGGAATTAAAAGAACGAGCCTGAGAACAAGGGGAGACCACCCGTGCTGCAAAACGTTGAACTGATCGCTTCCTACTGGACGCTGGCCGGCAGAGGCGAGCCGCACACGGACAGAGAGTACAGCACGTTTGATTTCAAGGACCGGGTAGAAGCCGCGGCCAAAGCCGGCTTCAAGGGAGTCGGAATCTGGCACTCGGACCTGGACCACATCCTCAAGAGCAGAAGCCTGAAGGAGATGAAGCGGATTTTGGACGACAACGGAATGAAATGGGTCGAGCTGGAATTTCTCCGGGACTGGTTTGTGGATGGAGAACTGAAGAAGCAATCGGATATTGAGCGGAAGAAGCTGCTCGAAGCATCCCAGGCGCTGAACGCAAAACACGTGAAAGTCGGGGATTTCGAGCGCAAGAAAACTCCGATGCCGCGACTGATTGAGGCATTCGCGGAGCTTTGCGTGGAAGCCGCCAAGTACGGAGCGAAGATTGGTTTCGAGCTGATGCCCTTTGGGATGATTGATACGCTGAAGGATTCCTTGACGATGATCGAAGGAGCAGGCGCAAAAAATGGCGGCATCATTTTCGACCTGTGGCATGTGGCAAAGCTGGGCATTCCCTATGAGGAAGTGAGCCGGGTGCCGTTGAAACACATTGTCGGGGTGGAGATCAACGACGGGACTTTCACGGCGCCGTGGAGCCTGCACGAGGATACGATCAACCACCGAAGATTTTGCAGCGAAGGGGAGTTTGACGTGAAAGGATTTGTGGCGGCGATGGAGAAGACCGGCTACGTGGGCCCGTGGGGTATTGAGGTTCTCTCGGCAGAACTG
>JBGQDD010000139.1:0-7780 GCA_041495665.1 Candidatus Acidiferrum sp. | reverse complement strand
GAGCAAGCGCAAGGAAGTTGCGGACCGGTTCATGCAGCTGATGAAGAGTTACGGGGCGCGGGCGAAGGCGGTGGGGTCGGGATTTGAGATGAATCCCAGCCCCGGGAACATGCGCGACGGATTATTGACGGACGCGATGAAATCGGCAGGCGCGGCGAAAAAAGGCGGGAATTCGCCGGTGACGGCCGTGCTGGATTACCCGGAGTATTCGAGCGAGCAGGGGTTGAACTTGCAGTGCACGCCGGGAAACGACGTGGAATGTGTAACGGCGCAAGTCGGAGCCGGAGCGAGCGTGGTGCTGTTCACAACCGGCCTGGGGACGCCGACCGGAAATCCCATCGCGCCAGTAGTGAAACTCGCGACGAATTCGGGGCTGGCCCAGCGGATGCGGGACATCATCGACATTGACACGGGCGGGATTATTTCCGGAGAGAAGACCATCCCGCAGATGGGTGAAGAAGTTTTGGAATTTGTGATCCAAACCGCTAGTGGAGAGACTCGCACGAAGGCGGAAGGGAAAGGCCAGGAAGATTTTATTCCCTGGAAGAGAGGAGTCTCACTTTGAAGACCACGGGCAACGGCGCGAAAGATTTCAGACTGGATGGCAAAGTTGCCATCGTGACCGGCGGCGGCAGCGGCATCGGGCAGGCGATCGCCTTGCGGTTCGCGGCAAATGGGGCCGCGGTTCGAATTGCCGATATCAATCTGCAGCAGGCTGCAGCTACGGCGAAACAGATCACCGATGCGGGCGGGCAGGGGACGGCGCACGCGTGCGACGTTACGGACCAGCGGCAAGTCCGGGAAGTATTCGAGAAGCTCTTTGCTAAAGGGCGTGTCCATATCTTGGTGAACAACGCGGGGGTTTCGCATATAGGCACGGTGGAGAGCACGACGGAGGAGGATTTCGACCGGCTTTTTCGCGTGAATGTGAAGGGCATCTACAATGGCATCCAAGCTTGCATCGGGCACATGAAAGCAAGCGGTGGCGGCGTGATCCTCAACATGGCCTCCATCGCGGGCTCCGCCGCGCTTGCCGATCGGTTTGCCTACTCGATGAGCAAAGGCGCGGTGATCGCCATGACGTATTCCGTGGCCAAGGATTACGTGCAGCACAACATCCGGTGTAATTGCATTTCGCCGGCTCGCGTGCATACGCCTTTTGTCGATGATTACTTGCGGAAGAACTATCCGGGGCGTGAAAGCGAAATGTTCGAGAAATTGGCCAAATCGCAACCGATCGGAAGAATGGGGGAGCCGCAGGAAGTGGCTTCACTGGCATTGTTTCTTTGTTCCGACGAAGCGGCCTTCATTACGGGCGCTGACTATCCGCTGGACGGCGGCTTCTTTAACCTGCGCGGCTAAATCATGGATCTGCGGCTAAAAGGAAAAGTTGTTCTGGTGACGGGCGGCGCAAAGGGAATCGGCGCGGCGATTGTGCGAGGTTGCGGCGCCGAAGGCGCGATTCCGGTGATCGTGGACCGTGATGAGAACGCGGGAGAACAGTTACAAGCTGAGCTTCGCGCGAGCAGAATGGAAAGCGGGCTGATTATTGCCGAACTCTCCGCTCCGGAAGCCTGCGCAAGCGCCGTGGATGGGACCATCCAAAAACTGGGCCGGCTGGATGCCTTGGTGAACAATGCGGGAGTCAACGACGGCGTCGGACTCGAACACGGCAGTCCGGAGAAATTTGTAGCTTCGCTGGAACGCAACCTGGTCCATTACTACGCGATGGCGCACCATGCGCTGGGGGCGCTGAAGAAAGCGCGCGGCTCGATCGTGAACATCAGCTCGAAGACCGCGGTGACCGGGCAGGGGGGAACTTCGGGCTACGTGGCCGCGAAGGGCGCCATTCTGGGACTCACGCGCGAGTGGGCTGCGGAGCTTCTTCCGTACGGGATTCGCGTGAACGCTGTGGTGCCGGCAGAAGTGATGACGCCGCTTTACCAGCAGTGGCTGGCGACATTTCCCGATCCGCAGCAGAAGCTGAAGGAAATTGTTTCGAAGATTCCGCTGGAGAAAAGGATGACGAAGGCGGAAGAGATCGCGGCCATGGTGCTCTTCCTGATCTCGGAGCAAGCGAGCCACATCACCGGCCAGCACCTGTTCGTGGACGGCGGATACGTGCATTTGGACCGCGCGCTGACGTAACGGAGACGATGGATGACAAATTCCCCGGGCGCAGCGGCAAACGGCAGCCGGTCAGCCCCCATTACGGAGCGCCGCTTTCTGGTGCCCTTCATTCTCATCACCAGCCTGTTTTTCTTATGGGCCTTCGGCGTCAATCTGAACGACATCCTGATCCCGCATCTGAAAAAGGCCTTCGGACTTACCGATTTCCAGTCTTCTTTCATCCAGGTGGCATTTTTTGGCGGATATTTCCTGGCTGCTTTTCCGGCCGGACGGGTGATGGAGAAGATCGGATACAAGAAGGGAATTCTTGCGGGGCTGTTCCTGTGTGCGGTGGGGGCGGTGCTCTTTCTGCCTGCGTCTTCTTCGCGGGTTTACGGCTTCTTTCTTTTCGCGTTGTTTGTGATGGCTTGCGGTCAGAGCTTCCTTGAAGTCGCCGCGAATCCTTACGTGACCATACTTGGTCCGGCGGCAAGCGCCGAGCGCCGGTTAAATTTTGCGCAGTCGTTCAACGCCGTGGGAGCAGTTATTTCACCGATTCTCGGACGATCCTTCATTCTCACGGGCGTCGAGTATGCGCCGGCACAGATTGCGGCAATGAGCGCGGCACAACTGGGGGCGTATCGTGCCGCGGAAGCCAGCACGGTGAAGGGCCCTTACTTGATGATCGCTGGGATTTTCGTGGTCGTCGCGGTACTGATCCAACTGGCGCACTTGCCCGACGTACAAGAGACGGCCGTGGAAGGAGGGGCGGCAGGAGCGGAAAAGAGCGCGGAGAGCGTACTGTCTTACGCGCATCTGGTGAAAGGAGTCGTCGCGCAGTTTTTCTACGTGGGCGCTCAGGTAGGAGTAGCGAGCTTCGTGATTCGCTACGCGCAGTTCTCCGTTCCAGGAACGACGGCGAAAGTGGCAGCGCTGTACTTGTTGCTGCACCAGGTGGGATTCATGGCCGGGCGGTTCATCGGCTCGGCGCTGATGAAGAAGATTGCCGCGCCACGCTTGCTTTCCCTCTTTGCCGCAGCTGCGCTCATTTGCGCGACCGTGGCGCTGATGGCTTCCGGCTTGATACCGATCTGGGCGGTTGTGTTCATCGGTTTCTTCCATTCCATCATGTTCCCCACGATCTTCGCGCTGAGCATCAAGAATCTGGGGCCGCTCACGAAGCGCGGTTCATCGCTGCTGGTGATGGCGATCGTTGGCGGCGCGTTTTTTCCTGCGATCATGGGGCGGATTTCCGATGCGGCGAGCATTCAGAGAGCGTTCGTCGTGCCGCTGCTGTGCTACGTTTACATTTTTTATTTCGGAGTCCGGGGATACAGGCCTGCTGCCCTGCCGGGCCTGGAAAAGGCTTCCCTGGGAAATGAGCGCGCGCCGCTATGAACAGACGCTACTGCCTGACGCTGGATTTGAAGGACGACGTAAAGCTGATTGCCGAGTATAAGCGTTATCACGAGAAAATCTGGCCGGAGATCACGGGAAGCATCAAGGAAGCGGGAATCGAGAACTTGGAGATTTATCTCCATGGAACACGAATGTTCATGATCATGGAAGTGAACGAGCGTTTTTCGTTTGAGAAAAAAGCCGAGGCGGACCGGAAGAATCAAAAAGTGCAGGAGTGGGAAGACCTGATGTGGAAGTTTCAGAACGCTTTACCAGGAGCGCGGCGGGGAGAGAAGTGGCTGTTGATGGAAAGGATTTTTAAGCTAGAAAAGTGAACTCAAGAGCACTAAGCGAAGATATTCGAGTTGCGTGGCGTGAATGGCTATTGAGCGACGACGAGCGCCACGGAGTTAAACCCATCCCCCGTCAATCACATAGCTTTGGTTCGTTATCGCGGCGCTATCGTCAGCCGCAAGAAACAGGATCAGACGTGCCACCTCTTCAGGAGCCAAACTTCGCTTGAGAGCCTGGCTGGCCATGATCTCGGCCTCGTATTCCGGCGTCCACCACAGGCGGCGCTGGCGCTCCGTCAGAATCGCGCCGGGCAAGACACTGTTGACACGAATATTTGATTTTCCGAGCTCGTGGGCCATCGTTCTCGTCAGACCTACGATTGCCGCTTTGCACGTTACGTAAGCGGGCAAACCGGTCGAGGGAATCATCCAGCCGATCGAACTCATGTTGATGATCGAGCCGCCGCCTGCCGCGATCATGCGCGGAGCTACTGCTTGTATGGCAAAAAACTGATGGCGCAGGTTGATGGCCATCCGCCCATCCCAATATTCCGGCGTCACGTCGGCATACGAATGGCGATCGTCGCTCGCCGCATTGTTCACGAGCACGTGGACCGCGCCGAGGGTAGCCTCGACCTGCGCCACGGCAGCTCGCAGCGCCGCGATATCGGTCAAGTCACAGGCGAGGAAAACCGGCACGTGCGAGCATCGGGCAGCAAGGTCCGCAATCAATCGCGATGAGCCGTTCACGTCGACGTCCAGAAACGCTACGCGGGAACCCTGAAGTGCGAACTCTTCGACAACGGCGGCGCCAATCCCCGTCGCCCCTCCGGTTACGAGAACTAGGCGCTCGCGCAGACTCGGATATCTAGCGAACCCTTCTTTTTCCTTCATGCTGAGCTACCGCCTCATTGAGATCTTGGCAATCTCGGCCCGGGGGCCATGCTGAAGATCATGGTCCTTGGGGCGCCGTTCTGATAACGAAGCAGCGTCATTGGTCCTCCAAAGATTCCAGCGACGCACCCGATCCACTCGCCATCACTCGGAATAAAATCTCGCGGAAAGTCCGGTGCTCAATACGTTGCGCGTCCCCCGCTGATGTCAAAGACCGCGCCGGTCGTGAACGAGTTTTCGGCCGAGACGATCCACGCGACCATGGATGCGATTTCGCCCACCTCCACAAACCTTTCCCGCGGAATCTTCGACAGCATGTAGCGAATGTGTGATTCCGTCATCTGCTCGAAGAGTCCGGTGCGAGCAGCGGCAGGAGTAACGCAGTTCACTGCGATGTCAAATTTAGCAAGTTCTTTGCCGAGGGACTTTGTCAGCGCAATCACACCGGCCTTGGCGGCGCTATACGCCGAGGCATTTGGATTTCCCTCTTTGCCGGCGATCGACGCCACATTCACAATCCGGCCGTATTTCTGTTGGATCATGTGCGGAACGACGGCGCGGCAGCAAAGGAAAATTCCGGTCAGATTGACGTCGATGACTTGACGCCACGCCTCTGGCGGGTAGTTCCAGCACTCCGTGTTCGGCCCGGTGATGCCGGCATTGGCGACGAGAATGTCGATGCCCCCCAATTCCTTGACAGTCGCCGCCGCGGCCTCGCCAACACGTTCAGCGTCGGTTACGTCAACAACCAGCCCGTGAATTAAGCCGCGGCCAGAGAGCTCTTGGATGGTGGAGTCCGTTACTGCCTGATTTCGATCCCACACGGAGACAGAGGCGCCAGACTCCAAGAACCGCTCGGCGATGGCTCGTCCAATTCCTTGCGCACCACCAGTGATGACCGCGCGACGTCCCGCCAAATCAATTCGGTTCATATACCTCCATCAAAGCTCAATGGGATTCTCTGGTGACCGTGGTGCCCCGGCATCCCACCAGGAAATCCAGATCAGCCCCAAGGTTGGCCTGCATGACATGGTCGACGTAAAGCTGCTGGTAGCCGCCCTTCATTTCGAGCACGGGTGGTTTCCATTGCGCCCAGCGACGCTTGAGTTCCTCGTCGCCCACCTCCAGATGCAATGTTCGTGCTTCCACGTTGAGACGAATCATGTCGCCATCCTTGACCAGCGCCAAAGGTCCGCCAACCGCGGCTTCTGGGCAGACATGCAAGACGACCGTGCCGTAGGCGGTTCCGCTCATCCGCGCGTCGGAGATGCGAACCATATCTTTCACGCCGCGCTGGAGAAGTTTTGCAGGGAGCTCCATGTTGCCCACTTCAGCCATGCCGGGATAGCCTTTCGGCCCGGAATTCTTGAGCACGAGTACGCAGTTTTCATCAACGTCGAGGTGGGGATCAATGATGCGCTCCTTGTAGTGCTCGATCGTTTCGAACACTACAGCGCGGCCACGATGGTTCATGAGATGGGGAGATGCTGCTGAGGGTTTGAGCACGGCGCCATCAGGCGCCAGATTTCCGCGCAACACTGCTATGCCGCCTTGTTCGACCAAAGGCTTATCAAACGGCCGAATGACCTCTTCATTCCAATTCGGTGCGTCCTGGCAATTTTCCCAAATTGTCCGGCCATTGACCGTCAATGCGTCACGATGCAGCAGGCCTTGCGTCCCCAGCATGCGGATTACTGCCGGCAAGCCTCCCGCATAGTAGAAATCTTCCATCAGAAATTTCCCGGAGGGCATGAGATTCACCAGCGTTGGGACGTTGCGTCCCAGACCATCCCAATCTTCGAGCTTGAGCGATATGCCAATTCGACCTGCGATGGCAAGATGGTGGATCACCGCGTTGGTCGATCCACCCAGCGCTCCGTTGACGCGAATTGCGTTCTCAAAAGCCTCCCGAGTAAGGATTCGCGAAATGCGCAGATCCCCGTGCACCATTTCGACGATGCGCCGGCCAGCAACCTGCGCGAGAACTCCGCGCCGGGAATCCACCGCAGGGATGGCTGCGTTGTGGGGTAGGCCTAGCCCCAGTGCTTCAACCATGACGGCCATCGTCGAAGCTGTGCCCATGGTCATGCAGTGTCCTGGGGAGCGCGACATGCAAGACTCCGCCGCGAAGAATTCCTGCTCCGTCATCTTGCCGGTTTTGAGGTCTTCGCTGAAGCGCCAGATTGCGGTTCCAGACCCAATGTCTTGTCCGCAATACTTGCCGTTCAGCATCGGACCGCCAGAGACGACCAGCGTTGGCAAGTCGCAGCTCGCCGCGCCCATTACCAGCGCGGGAGTGGTCTTATCACAGCCGCAAAGCAGAACCACTCCGTCGATTGGATTGGCGCGAATCGACTCTTCGACATCCATGCTGATCAAATTTCGGAACAGCATCGCCGTCGGGCGCATGTTGGTTTCGCCGGCGGACATTACGGGGAACTCGAGCGGCAGGCCCCCTGCCTCCCATACACCGCGTTTCACGCGCGCGGCTAAGTCCCGGAAGTGAGCGTTGCAGGGGGTGAGTTCCGACCAGGTATTGCAGATCCCGATCACCGGGCGTCCGTCAAACACGTCCTCGGGCAAGCCTTGATTCTTCATCCAGCTGCGATGGAGGAAACCGTCCTTGTCGCGCCTGCCGAACCACGCCGCTGACCGATAGACTTTGCGATCTT
This sequence comes from Candidatus Acidiferrum sp., assembly GCA_041495665.1. Taxonomy (GTDB): domain Bacteria; phylum Acidobacteriota; class Terriglobia; order Acidiferrales; family UBA7541; genus Acidiferrum. The sequence goes on along the minus strand of JBGQDD010000139.1, from coordinate 414 downwards.
TGCTCACGATTGCACCATTCCTTTTAGTTTTTTCCGTGACGTGCTTGTCTTCTGCCCGCCGGTTGCGATGGGCCAGGTTTCCAGCTCCTGCGTCCTGGTGGCGTAACGGCTGATCTTGAATCCATTGATATCCGTCCAATAGATGCACTCTTGCTCGGCGTGCCATACGGGACCCTCGCCGACGACGTCTCTCGATTCAACAACACATTCGATCTTCATGTGCTCGGCCCAACACCACACTTACTACCTGCAATTTGTATACAGGGAACGACTGCACCCTTTTACTACGTTTTGACCCGAAAGAAGCCTGCGAGTCATAAAAAACAAGAATCGGAAGTTTTGGCACCCACTAGAACTCTGACGCAGTTCTGGCACAGATCAAAGAGGTAGCAGGTGAAGGAAGATGCAAAATGT
>JBGQDD010000138.1:0-7834 GCA_041495665.1 Candidatus Acidiferrum sp. | reverse complement strand
GCGGCGGTCTCAATGGGTCGATGCAACACTAACTCGCAGCCCACGCGGAGAGCTTTCAGCGGCTAAGGGTCGTTCGCGAGGGTTGATTCAGACGAAACACCCCCCTGGCTAGGGTCTGGTCGAGCACAGCCGGACAGATCGGTTCTCTAGGGGAAAGTATTGTCGGATCAACTGATTAGGTCGTGTTGCATCGACCGGTTGAGCTGGCAGCGCAAACCGGAAACTGACCCCACGCTCGCCGTGAAATTGGTTCGACCTCGCGTCGCGATCTCTCACGGAGCTGAGACGATCGGCAGCTCGATGAAAGTTGCCTGCCCGGGGGCATGGTAGATGCGCTGGGTGGCTTTGCGATAGTCGCCGGGCTTGGCCCAGAAAATGTTGGGGACGAAAGTCTGGGGGTTGCGGTCGTACAGCGGGAACCAGCTCGACTGAATTTGCACCATGATGCGGTGGCCGGGCAGGAACACGTGATTCGCCGTGGGAAGCGCGAAGCGATAGAGGAGCGGTTTGTCTGGAGCGAGAGCTTTCGGCGTTTCAAAACTTTCGCGGTAGCGGCCGCGGAAGATGTTGGCGGCGACCATGAGTTGATAGCCGCCCATTTCGGGTTGTGCGCCCACTTCGTCGGGGTACAGGTCGATGAGCTTGACGACCCAGTCGGAATCCGTGCCACTGGTGGAAGCAATCAGGTTGGCGATCGGTTGCCCGCTGATTTTTACGGAAGCGCTGAGCGTATCGGAGACGAACACCGCGACATCGGGGCGGCCGGACGCTTCGCGTTGATCGTCCACCAGCCACTGAGACCACGTCAAGCCATTCGAGTAGCCAACCGGTTGACTCGGGCGGGCGCGGAACGGCACGGGTTTGGCGGGGTCGGAGACGTATTCGTCGAATGGCGCTTCGCTCGCCGCGGGTGCGGTGAAGCTGAGCTTCAGACCCGCGTTGAGATAGAGCGGCGTTGGTTTTACGGCACAGCCGCTGGCACAGCCGGAGGGCCACGCTGGCAAGCGCCGCCAGATATTCGTGCCGGTTTCAAACGCGGAGACCGGCGCAACGTCGCTCTTCGGTGCATCGTCTTTCAAATAATGCGCGAGGAAGGGCGCCAGAATCTCTCTGCGAAAATACAACCCCGTATCGCTCCCGAATTTCAGCGCGCCGAGCGAGCTGGCGTCATCGATCTCCTGGCCGTGATGCCAGGGGCCCATCACCAGAAATACTTTGTCGTTGCCGGTGTCCTTCGGCTTGAGCGCTTTGTAGACGGCGATCGCGCCGTAGATGTCTTCCTGATCCCAGAGGCTGGCGACCAGCATGGTCGGAACTTTCAGCGGCTGCGCGGCGAGAATCTTGTCCATGGCTTGCTGCTGCCAGAAAGAATCGTAGGCCGGGTGATCGAGAATCTTGCGCCAGAAGCCGACCTGTTCGAGACCGTGACGGCGGCCAAGTTCGCCCGCCGAACCAGCCTGCAGGTACAAGTCGTAGTCGTCGTAGTTGCTGGTCCACCAGTGCTCGTCGTTTTTTCGCGTGCCTACCTGCTCGTAGATGTACGGCATGTTCTGTTCGCGGAAGGCGCCGTAGTGAAACCAGTCGTCGCCCATCCAGCCGTCAACCATGGGGTTCATCGGCACCGCAACTTTGAGCGCCGGATGCGGATTGACGAGGGCCATGAGAGGTGTGAAGCCGTCGTAAGAAATGCCGAGGATGCCGACCTTGCCGTTGCTCTCCGGAATATTTTTCACCAGCCAGTCAATGGTGTCGTAGGTGTCGGTGGCATGATCGACCGCGGTGGGATTCAGCGGGCCGCGCAGGGGGCGGGTCATCACGTAGTCGCCCTCGGAACCGTACTTGCCGCGCACGTCCTGAACGACGCGGATGTAACCGCCTTCGAGGATGACCTCGAGTGCGTTGTCATAGCCATGGAGGCTGGGTCCCAGATGCGAGCTATGCGCGCGGGTGGTGAGCTCGTTGGCGTCGTAAGGCGTGCGCGTCAGAAGAATGGGCGCGTTTTTGGCGCTTTTGGGCACAAGGATGACGGTGTGTAACTTCACGCCGTCGCGCATGGGAATCATCACTTCGCGCCGCGCGTAGTCGAAGCTATCGGTGACCGGCGTGAACTGGGCCGGCGTTTCGCTTGGCAAAGTGAGGGGAGCGGAGGCCGGCGGAGCCTGGGCCGCGGAGGAATCGGCAAGCAAGAGAGCGCCAAGCATCGGTGCGAGCAAACTGAGCGTGCGAACGCAGTAGATCGGTTTCATCGGAGTCCCTTAGTGGTGCGTGGAATGAGGATGGATTATATCTCTGTTGAGCCATCGCACAACACTTTCAGGGCCTGAGCGGAGGTGGTGGAAGAGTGACTGGAACTTGATCCGACACCGGCAACTTAACGGTGTTTACTGCGTCCTCTAGCGGGAGTAAAATGGGGTGAACTGATTGCGTTGTGCACCTCGGACAACCGTTAGACTGAAATCCAGATCCAGAGACTTCCTGCTAGGAGCGACCAAGATGGCCACCGCCACTCTCACCAAGCCCGCAGCAAAGGGAGGTAGCTTCCTCCTGGAATCGCCGCAGCCGGGCGACGTTTTCACGCCTGCTGATCTCACCGACGATCAGAAGCTGATCGGTCAGACGGCGGAGGAATTCGTCCTCAAGGAAGTTTTCCCTTTCATTAAGGATCTCGAAAATAAGAAGCCCGGGCTGATGGCCGAGCTGGTGAAAAAGGGCGGCGAAGTCGGTTTGATGGGCGGCGGCGTGCCGGAGGAATTCGGCGGCGCGGGCCTCGACAAGATTTCCACTACGGTGCTGACCGAGAAACTTTCTATCTACGGCGGCTTCGCTGTGACCCACGGCGCGCACGCTGGCATCGGCACGCTGCCGATCGTTTACTTCGGCACGGACGCGCAGAAGAACAAATATTTGCCGAAGCTCGCTACCGGCGAGTGGATCGGCGCCTACTGCCTTTCCGAACCGCAAGCGGGATCCGACGCGCAGAATTCGCTGACGCGCGCGGAACTCAACGCCGAAGGCACTCACTACATCCTCAACGGGCAGAAGATGTGGATCACCAACGGCGGCTTCGCCGACGTTTACATTGTGTTTGCAAAAGTTGGCGGCGAAAAATTCACCGCGTTTATCGTCGAGCGCACCTTTCCCGGATTCAAGCCGGGCAATGAAGAACACAAAATGGGAATTCACGGAAGCTCGACGACGCCGATTTTCCTCGAAAACTGTAAGGTGCCGAAAGAAAACCTGCTGCACGAAATCGGCCGCGGCCACATCGTGGCGTTCAATATTCTAAATGCGGGGCGCTTCACGCTCGCCGCTTCCTGCGTCGGCGCTACAAAGTACGTGCTCATGACCTCCTCCAAATACGCGAAGGAACGCAAAGCGTTTGGAAAACAGATCGGCGACTTCGGACTGATGAAGGAAAAGCTGGCGGAGATGGCCATTCAGATCTTCGCGGTGGAATCGATGGTGTACCGCTCTGCCGGCAACATCGAGGCCGCCATGATGGCGGCTTCCGGCTCCGGGGACAAGATTCAGAACACCATGAAAGTGCTCGAGGAATATGCCATCGAGAGCTCCATCGCCAAGGTCTACGGCAGCGAGATGCTCGATTTCGTCGTGGACGAAGGCGTGCAGATCTTCGGCGGCTACGGATTCCACGAAGACTATCCCGTTTGCCGAGCCTACCGCGACTCGCGCGTCAATCGCATCTTTGAAGGCACCAACGAAATCAACCGCATGCTGATCATCCAAATGTTGATGAAGCGCGCGATGGGCGGGCAGCTGCCGCTCATTCCCGCGGCCATGAAGCTGGCGGATGAAATCCTCGCCGGGCCGTCCTTCGAAGAAGCACCGGAAGGCGTTCTAGCGGCCGAAACCCGCGTCGTCGCCAACGCCAAGAAAATGTTTTTGCAAGCGGCCGGAGGCGCCGTCCAGAAATTCCGCGAAAAGCTGGCCGACGAGCAGGAACTAATCGGCGCGCTTTCCAACGTGGTCATGGAAATCTACGCGATGGAGTCCTGCCTGCTGCGCGCGCAAAAAGCTGCCGCGGCGAAAGGCGAATCCGCAACGCAGACCATGATCGATGCCGCGCGCGTGTTCATCAACGACGCCGCCGAGCGCGTCGAGCACGAAGCCAAGCGCGCCATCGCCGCCATCCACGAAGGCGACATGCTCACCACGCAGATGGCCGTGCTGAAGCGTTTCGCGAAGCGCGCGCCGGTGGATACCATTGCACTGCGCCGGCGCGTCGCCGCGGCGGTACAGTCCCAGGATCGCTACCCGTTCGAATGCCGCTAGGCTCGAGTAGAGCTGAAGTTCGAACTGCATCACTCCTCCGATCGTCCCTTCGCACAGTGCCGTATCAGGCAGGGCACGCCTTTCGAGGGTTTGTGTAAAGGCCCTCGGGATTCCCCCTAGAATAAATTCAGGCAAAAATTCAGTTCGAAACGCGAGAGTACGACAAGGAATGCCCCGAAAGCCCCTGATCCTTGCGGCCGTCATTGTCGCGCTGCATCTTTGCGAAGCAGCGACGCTAGGCACCACTGCGGCCGGATCTTTGCTGGCAAATCTCCTGGAAATCTTCGCTTGCGGTTTTGCCGCAGTCATGGCTTTTGGGGCGTCTCGCCGCGGACGCGGCTTGAGCCGCCCCTTCTGGCTGATTTTCGGCGCGGGCATCGCGATGTGGGGCGTAGCAAACCTGGGCTGGATGTACTACGAAGTGGTGCTGCACAGCGCGCCGCCTACAACCTCGGCGGTACGATTCTTATTCGGTTTGGAAAGCGTGCTGTTCGCCATGGCCTTATTCCTGGACCAGGACAAGGACTCTCCGAGGATCGACGCAGAATCCGCCCTTGACTTCATCCAGATCGGAATCGTTTTCTTTTTTATTTACGTCGAATTTTACTACCTGCCGGCTCACCGGCTTGACAACCACTCCGCATTCCTGCGCGAGATGCGCGTCGAGAACTTGGAAGATGCCTTGCTCACCGTGCTGGCTGCTTTCCAGGCGCTGCGCGCGCGGAAACAGCACATTCGGAAACTTTACGGCGGCCTCGCTATTTACCTGCTGCTTTTATCTGTGTGCGCGGCGCTGGCCCAGTACCTGCAAAGTATCAAGCCAGCCCCAACGGGGACGTTGCGGGACCTCTTATGGACATTGCCGTTTCTCGTTGGTGCGATGTGGGCAGCGCAGTGGCAGCCGAGTCCTGAGGCGGAAACTGGCGCACCATTGCGGCGGAAGACGTTCAGCGAATTGATGCTGACTAACGCCTCGTTTGCGCTGGCGCCATTGATCATCCTCTGGCAGGTCTCGCAACTGGAAGCGGAGTGGCGCCTGCTTCGTTTCTCGCTTCTGGGAGTTTCGATCGTGTGCTACGCCGCGCGGCTGGGAATCAGCCAGTATCGCGAGGCGAAAAGCGCAAATGTGGTGATGACACACACACTGGCGATGGATTCCGCCGTGAACGGCATGGCCATTCTCGATGCCGGCGGGAAATACATTTATGTAAACCCGGCCTACGCACGGATGATCGGGAATACCAATCGGGAAGCGCTGCTGGGCATGTCCTGGCAAGAGATTTCCCACGGACGGACCGTAACGCCGGTGGAGCCGGAGATTCGTAGGGCCCTGATGCAGCATGGCAAGTGGTTCGGCCCGCTCACCGTCCACCACAGCGACGGAACGGTGGTCCCCATGGAAATGGCCATTACCTCTCTGCCTGACGGCGGCACGATTTGCGTGAGCCGCGACATCACCCAGCGAGTGAGCGCTCAGCGTGCGCGCGCCGAAACCGAAATTAAATACCGCATGCTCGTCGAGCAGGTCGCCGCCGTAAGCTACATTGCGGAACTCGGTGCCAATGCCCAATGGCACTACGTCAGCCCGCAGGTCGAATCGATGTTCGGCTACTCCGCGGAGGAATGGCTCTCGAATTCGACGGACTGGATGGGTCACATCCCCCTCGAAGATCACCCCATCGTGAATGCCGCGGAGGAAACGAGCGCGCGCGGCGATCCCTTCCAGGCCGAATATCGCATCACACGGAAGGACGGGAAAACCATTTGGGTGAGCGACACCGCGGTCGTGGTGCGCGGCAGTGACAGTCATCCCGTCATGGAAGGCCTGATCGTCGATATCACCGACCGGAAAATGCTCGAAAATCAATTGCTCCAGGCACGCAAGATGGAGGCGGTGGGGCGGCTGGCGGGAGGCGTTGCCCACGATTTCAATAATCTTCTGACGATCATCAAGGGCTACGTCGAGATGGCCATGCAACGCTGCCTGGACCGGCCGGAGTTGTACAGCGACATCCGGCGCATCGATGACGCTGCCGATCGCGCAGTCACGCTGGTTCGGCAGTTGCTGGCCTTCAGCCGCAAGCAGGTTCTGCGGCCGAAAATCCTCGATCTCAACGCCATCGTTGTGAATCTCGACCAGCTTCTCCGCCGGCTGATGAGCGAAAACATTGAGATGAAAACATTTGTGTCGAAAGACGTTGGAGCGATCAAGGCCGATCCCGGTCAGATCGAGCAGGTCATCATGAATCTGGTTGTGAATGCGCGTGACGCCTTGCCCGACGGCGGCCGCATCGTCATTGAAACGAGCAACGTCGATCTCGACTCCACGTATACGCGCGATCACGCGGTTGTCCGTCCCGGACCTTACGTTTTACTGGCGGTCACGGACACCGGCATCGGCATGACGGCCGAAACGGTCGCCCACATTTTCGAGCCTTTCTATACGACGAAGGAAAGCGGCCGGGGCACGGGACTGGGTCTTTCGACCGTCTACGGCATCGTGAAGCAGAGCGGCGGTTACATCTGGGTGTACAGCGAGCCGGGAAAAGGCACGACCTTCAAGGTTTATCTGCCGCGCGTCAAGGATGCCGTCCAGGTGTTGGAGGCGGCGGAAGTGCCCGCATCTACAACGCGCCAGGGCCGCGAAACCATCCTGCTTGTCGAAGACGAACCCGCGGTGCGTGAGCTGGCGCAGATGGTTCTCTCCGGGCGCGGGTACACGGTGATCGAAGCACTTACGCCGGAAGACGCGGAACGCTTGGCCGTAAACAACGGCACCGAAATCCATCTGCTCTTGACGGACGTGGTGATGCCGGAAATGAGCGGACGCGAACTGGCCAAGCGGCTCACCGGGCGCTATCCCAATCTGCGAGTGCTGTATATGTCCGGCTACACCTACAATGTGATCGCGGAAGGCGGGACGCTTGAGGAAGGAATCTTCTTCCTCCAAAAACCGTTTACACCGCAAGCGCTCACACAAAAAGTCCGCGAGGCGCTGGACCGCCCCGTTCCGGCGAAATAGAAGGCGTGCGCCGGATTCTGCCTCAGGCAATCTGCGCGAGTCACGGTTCAATGAAGTTGCTTTACTGGGGCTTCGTCGGGGGCTCTGCGGGCGCTTCAGTCGCTCCCTTGGGCTTCGCGATCGTGGAGAGCGTCTCCACGTTGAACTTTTTGTAGTCCCAATACCGCGTCACTACGCTTGCTTTGATCCCTTTCACCAGCAGGAAGCGTACTCCAATGTGCGCTTCACCGTAAGTTGGCAGCCACACCTCGTTATTCACAAACGCCTGCTCGAAAACGAAGCTGGTGCCCTTTTGCAGATTCGCGAGCAAGCCGCCGCCGATCTTCATGTCGCCGGTAAAATACGCTTCCAGCCGCGCCACGTCGTGCGCTTTCTCGTCGACCCAAACGACTCCAGCGAGTTTCTGCACAACTTTTTCTACCAGCTTGTGTGGCTTGAATTCGGGATTGGGCTCGAAATCAAAAACCAAAACATCCTGTCCGCGGAAGCGCTCCCGCCGCGGATTCACGAACTGGCAGG
>JBGQDD010000137.1:0-7842 GCA_041495665.1 Candidatus Acidiferrum sp. | reverse complement strand
TCCCACGTTTGACCGGTCCTTCCATGGCCCTGGCGTCAACCAAGGTCTCGTTTTCTCACCGAACTTCAAGTTCAGCTACGACCTCACGAAGAAAATCACGGGGGGCATCGAGTATTACGGCTCGCTGGGTCCGGTCACGGGCTTCGACCCGATCAGCCAGCAGCAACAGCAAATCCTCCCCGCGATCGATCTGAATCTCTCACCCAAGTGGGAAGTCAATTTTGGGCTGGGCGTGGGCGTGACTCGCTCGACGGACCACTTGATCGCCAAGATGATTCTCGGCTACCGTTTCGATTTCTGAAGCTTCCTTTTGAAGGAGTCACAAGGATTTTTATTTTATATTTCGTTCGTTGACGATTCAAGCCAGAAACCTCTATACTTAGAGTTTGCTTTTAGCGCTTGGAGGACAGATGTACGCCGTTATTCAGACCGGGGGAAAGCAGTATCGCGTCGCGCCCGGCGACACTATCCGCATTGAGCGGGTCGATGGCAAGGTAGGGGAAAAAGTAAACTTTGGCTCCGTCTTGGCCGTCCATACGGACGACAAGAAGGTCTTATTGGGCGCCGATGCCGGCAAGGCTTCGGTGTCCGGCAAAATCGTCCAGCAGGGGCGCGCCAAGAAGGTCATCGTGCTCAAGTTCAAGAAGACCAATCAGTACAAGATTCGGCGCGGCCACCGGCAGAACTACACGGCCGTGCAGGTCAGCGATATCAAGCTGTAACTCTTCACATTCCCCCGGGCTTCCACCCGGCAGTTTTTCTCGAAAAGGATTACGTCATGGCACATAAGAAAGGCGGCGGCTCCTCTACAAACGGCCGCGATTCGCACGGCCAGAGGCTGGGCGTGAAGCGCTTCGGCGGGCAGCACGTCAACGCCGGCACGATTCTGGTGCGCCAGCGCGGCACCAAGCACCAGGCCGGAGAAAACGTCGGTCAGGGCAAGGACGACACGCTCTTCGCGATGGTTACCGGCATTGTGAAGTTCGAAGACCGGGGCCGCCACGGCCGCTTCATCAGCGTTAAGCCCGCTGAGCAAGCCACGTCCGCCGCGAACTAGCGGCATTTTGCCGTCGCATTTTTAGGGGCGGACATTAATCCGTCCTTTCTTGATTCCGCGGTCCGGCCCCGCTGGACCGCGTTTTTCTTTTTAGCGCGGCTATTGCCCAGAAACACAGCTCAAAGGCCCACCGGGGAAGAATTTCTTGTACGCGCTCCGCCCATGCGCCGGAAGGATGGCAAGTCCCGGCACTTTTTCGTGAAGCTCGCTGAGCCTGCCGACGATTTGGTTCGCAAGAGCCATGTCATTGTCGCTATCCCGCAAGATCAGCGGCTTTCCGGCACGCTCCTCGAAACCGCGTTCGTCATCAACGGCGTCGCCAACGTAAAACAGGCGCCGCGTGGGCGAGAGGTTCACGAAAATGCCGACGCTGCCGGGGGTATGGCCGCGCAACGGCACGACGACCACCGAGCCGTCTCTGTAAAGATCGGCGCTCTCGTCAAAAGTTTCGTAGGGCGTTGGTTCGAATCGCAAAGTGGGCGCGGCAAGGGGCGGAAACTTTTGGGTGTGCAAGGCAATCACGTAACCCTTGACCTGCACGCTCGCATCGGACGCAAATTGCAGCTCTTCGCGCGTGAGCAGCACCGGCAGATGTGGCAAGTCCATCAATCCGCCGGCGTGGTCCAAGTGCACGTGCGACAGGATCGCCCAGCGCAGCTTTGCCGGATCTTCACCGATGCGGCGCAGCAAGTCTGGAAGCGGCACCTTCGGTTTGAGCTGCCCGGCGAGTGATTTGAGTTTGAGCCACGTCGCAAACGAGAACCCGGAAATCTCCTGGTCGTAGTGGCTCGAGCTTCCGGTGTCGATCAGCAGGTCGCCCGCGGGATGCTTTACGAGGACGCTTCCGGCGGTCATGCCGAAGGAAAAGCTGCTGAATGTTTTCGCCGTTTCGACCCAGCACGCGGAAAGCCCGGGAATGGTGGAAATCACCGGGACGGCGCGCGCGTGCGGCGCAGCCGGTGGGAGTGGCGTTCGCCGGAAGTAGAGCACGTATAGGGCGGCAGCCGCCACCAATGCGAAGGCGAAAAGCAGCAGGGCCATGCGTTTGATTGCGCGAAGCATCGGGGTGCGGCCTCCGTTCGGAGATTTCGCGTTGCGATAGTTTGCTTATGTTATCTTTTTCACGGGTGACCGCCTAGCGGTCAACTCTTGCGGAGTCTCGATCCTGTGTTCGTTGATGAAGCCAAAATATTCGTGAAGGCCGGCGACGGCGGCAACGGCTGCATCGCCTTCCGGCGCGAAAAATACGTGCCGCGAGGCGGTCCCTCCGGCGGCGATGGCGGCCATGGCGGCAGCATCTATCTCGAAGCCAACATCAACGACAACACGCTGCTCCGCTACCGCTACAATCGCGAATTCAAGGCCGATCGCGGCCGCCACGGCGAAGGCTCCAACTGCACCGGCCATTCCGGTGAGGACATGATCTTGCAGGTTCCCGTCGGCACGCTGGTGTTCGACGATCAAGGCGCGACTATCGCCGATCTCGCCAGCCCTGGCCAGCGCGTATTGATCGCGCACGGTGGGCGCGGTGGACGCGGCAATCAACACTTTGCCAAGCCCTGGCATCAGGCCCCGCGCGAACACGAAGATGGATTTCCCGGTGAAGAGCGCCATCTTCGCCTGGAGCTGAAACTTCTGGCCGATGTCGGCTTGGTGGGTTACCCCAATGCTGGCAAGTCCACTTTGATTTCCGTGATCTCCGCGGCGCGCCCGAAAATCGCAAGCTACCCTTTTACGACGCTGGAACCGAATCTTGGCGTCGTCAACGCCGACGGCGGCACCGGTGGCCACGGCACCGAGCTGGGCCGCACGTTTGTCGTCGCTGATCTTCCCGGCCTCATCGAAGGTGCACATCTAGGCGCCGGCCTGGGCATCCGTTTCCTCCGCCACGTCGAACGCACTCGCCTCCTCGTCCATCTGATCGACACGAGTGACTCCAATGCCGATGATCCGGTGCACTCGTTCGAAGTCATCAATGGCGAGCTCGAAGCCTTCAGCGCCTCCCTCATCGAAAAACCGATGATCGTGGTTGCCACCAAGCTGGACGCCACGACCGATCCCACTCGTCTCGAAGCCCTTCGTGATTTCTGTAAGCAGCGCAACGTTCAATTCCACTCCGTTTCTGCTGTCGCGGGTGACGGTGTGAAAGATCTGGTCCGGACCATCGCGGATGCCCTGGACAAGATTCCTCGCCCGGCTCCCGATTCAAACCTGGACTCGCCGTCCTCCTCCACCGAAAATGGCGATGCCGGGCTGGACGATCATCCGTCGTCCGCGCCTGTTGACCGCCCGGCGGTCGCCACCAACAAAGATGAAGATTCGTGAGAGAATTGTGTATGTCGTGCGCGGCCTTGATCCTGTCCGGGCTGGCGGCACATTCTTGGGAGCTTCATTGACCACAGCGCAGGCGCACCGCACCGCCGCAAGACAGCAGCCTTGCCGTATTGCGATTTTCGGCGGTTCCTTCGATCCCGTCCACAACGGCCATCTTTCCGCCGCGTGCGCCGCCGACCGGCGCTTCAACTTCGACGGAATTCACTTCATCCCGGCGAGCCGTCCCCCTCACAAGCTGAAGCAGCACCTCGCGCCGTTTCCGCACCGCTTTGCCATGGTCTCGCTCGCTTGCACCGAACATCCGCACTTCGTTCCCTCGCTTGCCGAAGCCGGCGAGGATTTCAGCGGCACGCAACTCCACTATTCCGTGGACACCGTGCGCTACTTCCGCCACGTCTACCACAGCCACGGCGATCGTCTCTTTTTCATCATTGGCGCCGACGCATTCCTGGACATCCCCATGTGGAAGGAATATGAAACGCTCCTCGGCCTTTGCGATTTCATCATCGCCAATCGCCCGGGCATTCGCCCGGAAGCCCTGCGCCTGGTCATTCCACCGGAATTGATGGCTCGGCCGGATGCAAGAATGGAAGCCGAGCAGCCTTCCCAGGTTGTCGCGCACCTTCACAAGACCACCATTTATCTGCTCGAGAACGTCTCCAGCGATGTCTCCGCTACTGACGTCCGGCGCCGCGCGCAACGCGGCCAGTCTATTCACGGGCTTGTTTCCGCGCGCGTCGAGGAATACATTCTCAAACAGGAACTATACCGGTGAAATTCGAATCCTTGCCGCAGGGCGTCCGCCTCGCCGTCGAAGCCGCACAAGAAAAGAAAGCCGCGGGCATTACCGTGCTCGACCTTAGGGCAGCAGGCGCCTTCACCGATTATTTTGTGGTCTGTACGGGCTTCAGCACGCCGCAGGTGCAGGCCATCTGCACCGAAGTCGAGGCGCTGCTCTACAAGAATCTCAGCCGCTCGCCCCAACATCGCGAGGGACATCGCTCCGCCGAGTGGGCGCTGCTCGATTTCGGCGGTTTTGTCGTGCACGTTTTCAGCGAGCAGGCCCGGCGCTACTACGATCTCGAGCGCCTCTGGCGCATGTCGCCCAAGCTTGATATCCCCGATCAGCCTGACGGTCCTTCTTCCGGGCGAAGTATTTCTGATTCGCCCTTCGGGCACGAACGCTTTTCCGGCGAAGCCCTTTCTAGCCGGCCGCAGAGCGGTCGTTCGCGGCAATGACCGCGGAACGATTGCCGTGGATCACTGCGGATCCCGCATCGCTCCGTCTTTTTGAACTCGCCGAGAAAGTCGCGGTCGCTCCTGCCACTCTCTTGATTACCGGTGAAAGCGGCACCGGTAAGGATCATCTCGCGCGCCTGGTACATGAACTTGGCCCGCGCCGCGACGCGCCGTTCCTGAAAATCGATTGCGCCAGCCTCCCGCCGCAGTTGGTCGAAAGCGAACTCTTCGGCCACGAACGCGGCGCTTTTACCGGCGCGGTCGAGCGCAAACTCGGCCGCTTCGAGCTCGGCGGCAACGGCACCATCGTTCTCGATGAAGTTGCCGCGCTCTCCCCCGGAGCGCAGGGCAAGCTCCTGCGCATTTTGCAGGAGCGCACGTTCGAACGCCTCGGTGGCACGGAGACTCTGCGCATCGAAGCGCGCCTGATTGCCCTCACCAACGTTGATCTTCCCGCCGCCGTGAAGTCCGGCAGCTTCCGCGAGGATCTCTATTTCCGGCTGAACGTTCTCACGCTCACGGTTCCGCCGCTTCGCGAGCGCCGCGCCGATATCCTACCCCTCGCCGATCATCTTCTTGCGACCCTTCGTGCCATTCACGCACGCCCAAATGTGCAATTGAGCGATTCGGCGCGCCGTATGCTCGCGGCCTACGCCTGGCCCGGCAATGTCCGCGAACTCCGCAACGCTCTCGAGCGTGCGGTGGTTTTCTCGCGCCCCGGCCGCGGCACAGCCGCCGCCAAGAGCGACTTCCTCGAGCCTGAAAATTTTCCGGAAAATGTGCGAGCTGCCGCGCCTGGCGCCGCCAGCCCGGTTGCCGGCCTCCGCTCCCTTGAGGAAGTGGAGCGCGAGGTCATCGCCGCCACTCTCGAAGCTACGCATTATCAGATCAGTCGCTCCGCCGAAGCTCTCGGCATCAGCCGCAAAACGCTCCTCGAAAAGCGCAAGAAGTATGGTTTGAAGTGAAACTCCGCCTGGTCATGCTCGGCAAAACCCGCCGCCCTGAGATGCGCACCATCTTCGACGACTATGTGAAGCGCATCAGCCGCTCGTGTCCCATCGAGATCAACGAAGTCCGCAACGGTGAAGCCGCCATCAAGAAGCTCGACGCCGATCGCGCCGCCACCGTCGTCCTTCTCGACGCTGCCGGAAAGAATCTCGATTCGAACGCCCTTGCCAAATGGCTCGGCGAACTCCGCGACCGCGGCACCCGCGAACTCATTTTCCTTTGCGGCGACGCCGACGGCTTCCCGGATATTTTGCGCCAGCGCGCCTATCAGAAACTTTCTCTCAGCTCCATGACCTTCTCCCACGAACTCGCCCGCGTCATGCTCGCCGAGCAGCTTTACCGCGCCTTCGCCATCCTCTCCGGCAGCCCCTACCCGAAATAGCCCGCGTGGTGCAAACTAGGAGCCTCATGTCCGTACGCATCTCTCCCGACGCAAATCGGCCCTCCGCCACCATCGAAATTCCCCTCGAGAATCCTCTCCCCGATTACGATCTTCTCCAACTCGAGCAGCCGACTCCCCGCGATGTGGACGCTGTCCTCGTCTCGCAGGGTTTTCGTGACCTCATCGACGACGCCCGCGGCGTCCTCATGGATCTCCTCGCCCATCCTCCCTACCAGGCGAAGTCTCCGGAGCACGCCAATCTCGATTTCACTCATTCGGCCCCTCTGCCTCTCGAACTCGCGCAACTCACTGGCGCCATCTGCCCCGGCGGTGACGAGAGCTACCGCCCCGGCTTGTGGATCGTTCTCCTCGATCCGCACGCCAAGCCAGGATCCTCGCTTCCTTCTGTGTCGCAGGAGCGCATCGCGGCCATCGTCGCCGAACTCGTCAAACGCCTCCAACTCGCGTGATTGCCATGCTCGCAAGCTTCCGCTCACGGACCAGCTTCCGCGCGAACTTGACCTTTGGCCTACGACTCCGCAAACTCTATTCTTTTCCCGCGCCTTGAAAGGGTTCATCGAATCGCCAGACCATGCCGGAAGAAAAAGGACTCCTCATCGTTTACACCGGGCCGGGCAAGGGCAAGACCACCTGCGCCCTGGGCACGGCCTTTCGCGCCGTGGGCCAGGGACTCCGCGTTCTGATGGTCCAGTTCATCAAGGGTTCGTGGCACTACGGCGAGCTCGACGCCGCCAAAATGCTTGGCGACGACAAGCTTGAAATTCGCCCCATGGGCCGCGGCTTCGTCAAAATCGGCGGCGCTGAAACCGATCCTGCGGACATCAAGCTGGCGCAAGAATGCTGGCAAGCCGGCCGCGACGCCATCTACAGCGGCAAGTACGATCTCGTCGTCCTCGACGAAATCAATTACACCATCAGCTACAAAATGCTCGATGCCGAAGAAGTTGTCGAAGCGCTGAAGAACCGTCCCGAGCGCGTCCACGTCATCTGCACCGGCCGCAACGCCCATCCCCAGCTCGTCGAGCTCGCCGATCTGGTCACCGAGATGCGCGAGGTGAAACACCCCTACACCAAGGGTATACTGGCTCAGCGGGGGATCGACTATTAGCTCCGTGAATACAGCCGTCTCGACACGCTTTTTTGGCGGGCACGATTCTTTCTTTTACTTAGAACTTAAAACTAACAACTGACAACTTTTTCCCATGGCCTGGTTCAAGCGCGACAAAAGATCGATCGAACAAACGACCCCGCCCGAAGAGCGCCGCGTGCGCACCGAAGGCCTGTGGGTCAAGTGCGAATCCTGCCGCACCATCGTCTTCCGCAAGGACCTCGAAGCGAATCTCCACGTTTGCCCCAAGTGCCAGTTTCACTTCAAAATGAATTCCACGCAGCGCCTCGAAATGCTTCTCGACGGCCGCTGGACCGAGCACGACGCCGGCATGACCTCCACCGACCCGCTCAAGTTCGTCGACACCAAGCCCTACGCCACGCGCCTGCGGGAAGCCAAGAAGAAACTCGGCATGAACGACGCCGTCATCACCGCCGAAGGCCAGCTCAATGGCCGGCCCGTCGTCATGTGCGCCATGGAGTTCGGATTCATCGGTGGCTCCATGGGCGCGGTGGTCGGCGAAAAAGTTACTCGCGGCATCGAACTCGCCATCGAAACTCGCCAGCCCTTCATCGCCATTTCTTGCTCCGGCGGCGCGCGCATGATGGAAGGCACCATCAGCCTCATGCAGCTCGCCAAAGTTTCCGCCGCCCTCGCCAAGCTCGATGATGAAAAGCTGCCGTACATCTCGGT
>JBGQDD010000136.1:0-7859 GCA_041495665.1 Candidatus Acidiferrum sp. | reverse complement strand
CCATCTTGCCGACTACCGGGAATCCGACCTCATCAAACTGGATGTGCTGGTCGCCGGCGAACCGGTCGACGCGCTTGCGCTGATCATCCATCGCGAGTTTGCGGCCGAGCGCGGGCGCGATCTGGTGACGCGCTTGCGAAAACTCATTCCGCGGCAGATGTTTGAAGTGCCGATCCAGGCAGCGATTGGCAGCCGCGTCATTGCACGCGAAACTGTGGCGGCCATCCGCAAAAACGTGCTCGCCAAATGCTACGGCGGAGACATTTCCCGCAAACGCAAACTCCTCGAAAAACAAAAAGAAGGCAAGCGCCGCATGAAACGCGTCGGCCAAGTGGACATCCCACAGGAAGCCTTCCTCGCCGTTCTGAAAGTAGCCTCTTCCTCTGACGACGAATAGTTCTCGGTTTTCAATCATCAGTACTCAGTTTTTAGTTTTTAGTCTTATGTTTTAAGTCATTCCTCCTTTTTGATTACCTTCGTAGATATTTTGCCGCGGTGGAGCTGGATGGCTACCGTGTCGCCGAAGGCGACTTGGGCGACGTCGCGGAGGAGGATGCCAGCGGCGTCGGTGGCGATGGCGTAGCCGCGCTCTAAAACCTTCAAGGGGCCGCGCTCCTGGAGTTGCACGGTCAGGCGCTGCCAGCGTTCGCGTTTTACACGGAGGAGGCGCTCGGCGCGGACGCCGAGTTCGGCACTGCGTTTTTCGAGGCGCAGGCGGAACGCGGCGATCTTCACGCGAAAATCGAATGAAGCAATGCGCAGGTGGGCGGCGGTAAAGCGTTTGCGCGACTGTTCGAGGCGCGCACGGAGGCCGAGGGCGAGGCGCGAAGTCATCTCGTCGGCGCGCTGGCGCCGCTGGCGCAGGAGATCGAGCGGGCGGCGGAATCCGCGGCGCGCGGAAAGCTCGTGGACGTGGCGGGAAAATTCCAACAGGCGATAGCGAATTAAGCTGGCGAGCGTTTCGCGGAGATCGGCGATGTGCTTGTCGAATTCGCGGCGCGTCTGGACGACGAGCTCGGCGGCGGCAGAAGGGGTCGAAGCGCGGACATCGGCGACGAAATCGGCGATGGTGAAATCGATTTCGTGGCCGACGCCGGAGATCACGGGAATTTCCGAGGCGAAGATGGCGCGCGCTACAATTTCTTCGTTGAAGGACCACAAATCTTCCATGGAGCCGCCGCCGCGCGCGAGGATCAGCACGTCGACGAGTTTCTTCTGATTAAAAAACTTCAGCGCTTTGACAATTTCTTCGGCGGAGCCTTCGCCCTGAACGCGCACGGGATAGACGGTCAGATGGACATTGGGAAAGCGGCGCGTGAGGATGCGCACGACGTCGCGGACGGCAGCGCCCTTGGGTGAAGTGATGATGCCGATGCGGCGGGGGAGAAGCGGCAACGGTCTCTTGCGTTTCGTGTCGAACAAGCCTTCGGCTTCGAGGCGCTTTTTCAGTTGCTCGAAGGCAAGTTGCAGCGCGCCGCGGCCGACGGGCTCGAGATTTTCCACATAAATCTGATATTCGCCACGCGTTTCGTAGACGCTGATGGAGCCGCGCACGGTCATCAGCAAGCCATCTTCGGGGCGGAACTTGATGCCCCGCTGCTGCTGTTTGAAAAAAACGCAGCGGACCTGGGCGCGATCGTCCTTCAAGGTGAAGTAGATGTGGCCGGACTGGGCTTCGCGGCAGTTGGAGATTTCACCCTGGACGCTGATGTCGGTAAAGTTTTTGGCGAGAAGGTCGCGGATCTTTCCGGTCAGCTCGCTGACGGTCCAGGTCTTGCGGTCGGGAATGAGGTTGAAGGTGAGTTGCTCGGTCATGCGGCACCCTTCGGGTGAGTGGCGAGTGGAGAGTGACGAGTGGAGAGTGGGAGGAGGTTGAAAGTTGAAAGTTGAAAGTTGAAAGCGATGGGCGGGGAAGGGGCGGCGTCGGTCGCAGGCCGGGAAACGGAAAGCATAGGGCTTTGAATGAAATGGAATCTAGGAGAGGGGGGGTACACCCCCCCATCAAAATGCATGAATTTGAAAACAAATGAGTTACGAGAAGAGCATTTTGTAAATGCAAGAAACGAAAGAAGATGTTTGACGGGAAATGGGAGGCACCATGAATGAGTGAGTGGCCACCCCCCACCCGCCCCTGTTTTTGTAAGTGCGGATTCTAGAGGCGTTGTGGGCGGCATGGCTGTAAGTGCGGATTCTACGGGACTTAAAGTAGCTGATTTTTCAACGAGTTGGAAGTGGTTCGTAAGTGCGGATTCTAAAGGACTTACAGGAGCATTTTGTTTGTTAGAAAGTAAACAGCTTGGAAGTGCGGATTCTAAAGAAGTTAGTGACTTGTGCCTCGTAAATTGTGCCTGATGGAGACGAAGACGAGGTTCGGATTGAGGAGGGATGGCGGGGCGAGTTTGGGGCGCCAAGTTCAAAAAATATTATAGCATATACGTACTGTTTGTCAAGAAATTACTAGTAAGTGCTTTGGCTGCATTGGGATAGCAGGTTGTCTGTTTCCGGCAAGGCTGGAATCTGCGATCGCACTGGCACCGGGCAGCAAAGGGGACCGTATCCGGTGTCCGGAGGCGGGTGAGGACGCAGGAGCGGCGCCACAGACCGTAGGAATCGCAGTTTCCGTTCGGGAGGTCGCGCTCCAGCCCCCGGCCAGATTTTGCGCGATCCAACGAAGTTCGGCCCGCTCGGTGTTTGCACTATTCGACATGCTTGACAAGCCGACGGATACATTGCATCTTGTGCGGCGATACAGCTTCCCTGGCGCCACCTAGATTCACCTTCGAGACTGCACATGCATGGGAGGTCCGGCATGATTCCGGAAACTGCGATGCAGAAGTTCAGGGAATCTCTGCGGGGAAAGTCGTTCGTTCCGGGCGAGCCGGGTTACGACACCGCCCGAACTATTCCCAACGCCATGATTGACCGGCGTCCAGCGATTATTGCGCGGTGCACAGGCGCTGCCGATGTGATCGGGTGCGTTCGTTTTGCCCGCGAACACGATGCTCTCGTGTCCGTGCGGGGCGGAGGACACAGCGTAGCGGGGAAGTCCGTTTGTGATGGCGGCCTGATGATCGATCTGTCGGGCATGAAAGGCATACGGGTCGATCCTGCCAAGCGAACCGTGCGTGCCGAGCCGGGCCTGACATTGGGCGAGTTCGACCGCGAGACGCAGGCGTTTGGTTTGGCCACGACTCTGGGTGTGGTCTCCAAAACCGGCATCGCCGGGCTGACGCTCGGAGGGGGATGGGGCCACTTGCATGCCAAGTATGGCTTAGCGATCGACAACCTGATCGGTGTGGATGTGGTCACCGCCGACGGACGTCTACTTAAGGCCAATGCTTCCGAAAACGAAGACCTTTTCTGGGGCGTGCGCGGCGGCAGTGGAAACTTCGGTATCGTGACCTCGCTGGAATATGGCCTGCACGAAGTGGGGCCCGTGCTGGGAGGCGCCGTCTTCCATCCGGTAGCAAAGACAAAAGAGGTTGTGCGCTTTTTCCGTGAATTCGCGCAAACTTGCCCCGACGAACTGGTTATCCAAGCTACTCCGCTCACGACTCCCGATGGCGTCACCGTCTTTGCGATCGCGGGATGCTACTGCGGGCCCCCGTCGGAGGGCGAAAAGGTGTTGAAGCCCTTGCGGGCCTTTGGCTCGCCGGTTGCCGACCTATTTGACACTATCAGCTACTTGCAAATGCAAACCATGTTCGATCCATTCTTCCCGCCGGGACGTCTGACGTACGTAAAATCGAACTTCCTCCGTGCTCTGAGTGATGAAGCGCTGGAGATCATCGCCGAGTACGCGGGTAAGAGTCCATCTCCCTATACTTTTGGCCCTTTTCTCGAACACTGGCATGGCGCCGCCACCCGAGTCGGCCCCACGGATACGGCCTTTCCCCATCGGCAGTACTCGTACAACTTTTTTGCCTGGTCCAACTGGGTAAATTCGTCCGAATCGGAAAAGAACATCCAATGGACGCGTGCCTGCTGGGAAGCTCTGCGGCCGTTTTTGGTCGAAGGCTCCTATGGCAACTACGTCTCAGACGAGGGGGACGCATTCGCGCGGGCAGCATACGGGCCCAATTACGAGCGGCTGGTCAAATTGAAGAACAAGTACGACCCGAAGAATTTTTTCCGCATGAACCACAACATCAAGCCTACGACCTAGCTGGTGGGGAAGCTATCGATCCGTTTGCAGGCAGGATCGAGCCTTACTCGCCGATTGCGCGTGATGCGAAGCCTACGCCCGTACTTTTTCATGTGCGAGCGCGTTGTCCTTACCCAGAGAGAAAGATACCGAAATTCAGGATAAATGTGCGCTGCTCTTCCTAGGCAAAGGCGCACAGTCAGGAATGGCTGTGCCACAGAGGCGGGGTTATTTCGTGCGGCGGGAGAGGGAGCGGAGGTTGGGGCTGAGGCTGAGGCGCTGGACACAGACTTGAAGCGAGGCGCAGTGGCAATGGAGGATGCCCTGGAGAAGGGCTTTGAGTTTGAGGGAGCGGGCAATGTTTTGCTCGACTTCGGCGAGCTTGCGAGAGGCAAGTTTTTTCCAGCGGGGGCCGACCGGGGCGTTATCGCGGAGGCCGCTAAGGAAGAGCTTGATCTCGCCAAGGGTGAAACCCATCTCGCCTGCGAAGCGGATGAGGAGCACGCGGTCGAGGGCGTCGCTGGGGTAGCGGCGCTGGCCACCGCTGCGGTGGGGCGAGGGAAGAAGGCCCATTTTTTCGTAGTAGCGGATGGCCGAGGCGTTGAGGTTGGCGCGAGCGGCGAGTTGGCCGATTTTCATTTGAGTTTTCCTTCTCTAGCCGAGAGGTGGTGGAAGCTCCTCGACGGGCTTGCGGCGCGGTTCAGGCCGGAAAAGCGGCAGCACGACTGCTGCACTCCAAAGCGCCCGCCTCAGAAGGCGGCCGCTACAATAATCTTCCGAGAAGCCGCTTGACTTAAAGCTGGCTTTAACTTTTAGCATTTGAGGATGGGATGTGGCAAATCCTATTTGGAGGAAAGCCATGAATAGCAATGAGGAATCGTTTGGAAAAGTGAGCAAGGGAAAGGCGGCTATAACGGCGGGCGCGGCGCTGGCCTTGTTGATGGCCGGCAGCGGAGCAACAGCGCTGGCGGCACAAAACCAGGCCGCTGCCGCGAAGACGGAGAAACAAGTGGAGACGATCAAAAACAAGTTCTATTGCAACAGCAAGGCGCTGACTCCAGAGGAGCGGACGCACCACAAGCAATTGAGCGAAAAGCTGATGGTGGCGAGAAAAGGGATTGTGGAGACGCCGAAGGGCTACGAATTTCAGTTCAGTCCCAAGAGCGTTTCCCTGGCGGAATTGGCGGAGTGGGTCTCTGCGGAGAGCAAGTGCTGCCCGTTTTTTGATTTTCACATCGACCTGGAAGAAGAGGGCAGCCTGCTCTGTTTGCGATTGACGGGAGAGGAAGGGATCAAAGCGCTTATTCGCACGGAGTTTCAGTTGCAAACGAAGTGAGCAAGAACGCGGGATTCAAGAACCGACGGCGGCAGCACCGGCATGGAAGCCGGAAGCATAAGCGGCAACGGAAGTGAGCTTGATGCCATGCGCCTGCGCGGTGGCGGTGGCATCGCGGACCACATCCCCGGCGGCATAGCTGAGCATGAGCGCGGCAAAAGTCTTTTGGAGCGGATCCGAGGATTGATGTTGCGCACGGAGTGCTTCGACGGGAACATGGTCTAAGCTAATCTTTTTGCCGAGGGCCTGCTCGAAGAGCAGGACGGCTTCAAGCTGGGACAGAGGCTGGGAACCGCCCATTTCAAGGACCACATTCTTTTGCGAATAGGTCATAGCTGCCGCGGCAACGGCGAAGTCAGCCACGTCTAGAGCGTTGATGTAGCTGATTTTTGCTTCCCCTGAACCGCAGATGCGCGCTGAACCGCCGAGGGGGTCGAATCCGAGGGCGGGACTAAGCCACGCTTGCATGAAGTACGAAGGACGCAAAATGACCGCTTCCATCAGACCGGAGAGCAAGCACGTCTCGCAATCACGTTTCGCCGTGGCCAGGGCGCAATCTTCCTGGATATTGCCCGAGTAAGAGGTGTAGATAAAGCGGCGAACTCCCTGACGCGCTGCGACCGCGATGAGGGCAAGCGCGCCCTCATGATCGACGCGACGAAGGCCGTCATTGGCAGCGCCAGGCATGGAGGTGGCAGTGGTAACAACGACCTCCACGCCGGAGCAAGCCGCGAGGAGTGTGTCGAGGCGAGTCAAATCGCCATCGAGAACTTCGACTCCAGCATCCAGGAGCCGCTGGGACTTGGGATGGACGCGGCCACCGCGCGCCAAGGCGAGAACCTTGTGACCTCGCTGCTTGAGTTTTAGAGCTACATCGGCGCCAACGAAACCTGTGGAACCCACGACGAGAATAACCATGGCGACCTCCCAAAGAAGCTCGGTGGAAAGAGCGTGGGCGAGGACGAATCTCTTGAAGCGACTCTAGGCCTGGGAGGTTTGAGTGTCAAGCAATTGGGAGAGGGAGAGGAATCAAGCAGTGGAATCGATCGCTGCCAAGGGTCAACGGCGGAAGTGGGAAAAAAGCCAGAAGAGCAGTGAAAAAGCCGCGCTGAGAACCAGGCAGGTGACGATCGGGAAGTAAAAGGTGGTGTGTTCGCCGCGACGGACGATGTCGCCTGGAAGGCGGCCGAGACGGAAGGGGAGTTTTCCGCCGAAATAGAAGAAAGCGCCGACGAGTACAAGGAGGCCACCTAGGAGGAGGAGAATGCGGCCGAGTTCGCGGAGGGGATCCACGAAAAGAGTGTAGAAGAAAAATCGAGATAAGAAAGCAAGGAAGTGAGGGGGCAAGGAAAAGAAGCAGGGGCACGATGTATCGTGCCCCTACACGCGGCGATTCGCGGGTGCGGCTAAATCAGTTCGAGGCCGGAGAAGAAGTAGCCGATTTCGAAGGCGGCGGTTTCCGGGGCGTCGGAGCCGTGGGTGCAATTGTTGCCGATGCTGGTGCCGAGATCGTGGCGGATGGTGCCGGGCGCGGCTTTCTTGGGATCGGTGGCGCCCATAGTGTCGCGCCATTTGAGGATGGCGCCTTCGGCTTCGAGAACCAAGGCGAAGATTTTTCCGGAGCTCATGAAGTCGGTGAGCTCGGGGAAGAAGGGGCGCTCGCGATGCACCGCGTAGAAGCCGCCGGCTTCTTCTTTAGTGAGGCGCATGGATTTGATGGCGATGATTTTGAAGCCGGCTTTATGAATGCGGGAAAGAATCTCGCCTTGCTGACCGCGACTGACGGCGTCGGGTTTGATGATTGCGAAAGTGCGTTCGATAGCCAAGAAATAATCCTCCAGATCAAGAAGTGAGGGCTAAATTCTCGCGCTCAAGACGTCGCTGCAACTATTTCAGAGCGGCGGCGAGGGTGGAGCCGAGGTCCGCGGGAGTTTCGACGGTATGGATGCCGGCGGCGGCCATCGCGGCGTACTTGTCCTTGGCGGTACCCTGGCCGCCGCTGATGATTGCGCCGGCGTGGCCCATGCGGCGGCCCGGAGGTGCAGTTTGGCCGGCGATGAAGCCGACGACGGGCTTCTTCACGTTGATCTTGATCCACTCCGCGGCGCGCTCTTCGGCGTTGCCGCCGATTTCGCCGATCAAAATGATGGCGTGGGTGTCCGGATCATCGTTGAAAAACTGAATGGCGTCGAGGAACGTGGTGCCGATGATGGGATCGCCGCCGATGCCGATGCAGGTGGACTGGCCGATGCCGAGTTTGGTCAATTGGTCGACGGCTTCGTAGGTCAGCGTGCCGCTGCGGCTGACGACGCCGACATTGCCTTGCTTGTGAATGCGGCCGGGCATGATGCCGATTTTGCACTTGCCGGGAGAGATGAT
>JBGQDD010000135.1:0-7885 GCA_041495665.1 Candidatus Acidiferrum sp. | reverse complement strand
TTCCACGCCCGTCTGGGCGGCGGTGGTCACTGTGGATCGTACTTCCACGCCATTCTGGCACAGCCGTGCGGTCACATCAATGTGCGTCAGCGGCAGTGGATGACAAAGAGGTATCCACTCCGCGGTCTTCTTCGCCGCCGCGATTCCCGCGATCCGCGCCACTTCCAGCGGATTCCCTTTCGGATTTTTCAGCCGCCGGACTGCGCGCACGACGCGCGGCTTCATCTTCACAAAACCCCGCGCCGCCGCCGTTCGTGTCGTCACCGCTTTTTCCGACACGTCGACCATCCGCACTTCGCCTTTCTTTCCGTAGTGCGAAAGCTTTGCCATATCCGCGCGCCTAGACTACGTCCTTCCTCAGTAACACGGAAACACTCTCGCCGATCTCGATCTTTTCTCGTTCTGCTGGCACTACCAGAAAACAATTCGCCTTGGCCAGCGCCGCGATATCTCCGGAGCCTTGCCACCTCAACGCCTTCACTTCCGGCACCGTGCCCCGCCACTCCACACGCGCCGGCAAAAAATGCGCCAGCCCGGGCTTTTCCTTCAATTCTCCCGCCAGCCGCGCCTCAACCAACGGCAACACGCGCGCCTCCGCACCGCTCAACAAATCAATCGCGGGTGCCACAAACAATTCAAACGTCACCATCGTCGAAACCGGGTTCCCCGGCAAACCGAATACCGGCTTGCCCTGGCACATTCCGAACACCGCCGGCCTCCCCGGCCGGATCGCCACCGCATCAAAAAAGAATTCTACGCCCATGGCTCTGAGCACACTTTCAACCAGGTCGTACTTTCCCATCGAGACGCCGCCGGACAGGACAAGCGCCTCTTCTTTCAGCCCGCGCTCGATTTTCTCTCCCAAGTCCTCGATTCGATCCGCCGCGTTCCCCAGGACTACCGGCTCGCCACCCGCAATTCGCACCTGCGCGGCAAGCGAGATGCTGTTACTGTTTCGAATCTGGAATTTTCCGGGATTTTCATCGGCCAGCACGACCTCATCGCCGGTTGACAAAATTGCTACGCGCGGCCGCTGCGCGCATTGCAAATGCACTGCGCCGACCTGTGCCGCCAGCGCCAGCTCCGCGTATCCCAGCCGCATACCCGGCGTCAGAATGGTCTGCGCGGCTGCCGCCTCGCTTCCCCTTGGCACGATGTTCTGCCCGGGCTGCGCCGCTCGTTCGAAGTGCACGAGATCACCTTCACGGCTCGTGTGTTCGATCATCACCACGGCGTCCGCGCTTGCCGGAACCGCGGCGCCGGTCATGATTTGCAGGCAAGTCCCCGCCGCCAGCGCTTCCCTCACCGTATCGCCAGCTTTGATTTCTCCCACGCACTTCAGTTCCGCTCCGGACGCAGCTTCTTTTGAACGAAGCGCGTACCCATCCCGCGTCGAGCGGTCGAATGGCGGGTATTCGCGGTCCGTCTTCACGTCCTGCGCCAGCACCAAACCGAGCGCATCCCACACGCTCAAAACGCTAGTCGCGCGCGGTCCCCTCTTCTTCCCAACTTGTTCGATGACTTTGTTCCGGGCTTGCTCGTAGCTGAGCATGAGTGGGGTTTCGTAGCGGCGGGCTTTAGCCCGGCCTCTTTCTATTCTTTGTTCTTGTTTTTCGTTCTTCTCTCTGCGTTCTCTGCGTCTCTGCACTTAATATCTCTTCACAGCCACCGCGCCAGCAGCGTCCCTGCCGGCACAATCGTCGCGTCGCGTTCGGGACCGGTGGAAATCATTCCAATCTCGACCCGCAGAAAATCGGAAATAAAGCGCAGATAGTCGATCGCCGCTTTGGGTAACTTCGCGCCGTCTTTCACGCCATATGTAGTTTCATTCCAGCCGGCTAGCGTCTTATATTCTGGAGTGACGTGCTCGTATTCTTCCGCGAGCGCCGGCATTTCCTTCAGCGGCGTTCCTTTGTATTTGTAGCCGATGCACACTTGAATTTCTCGCTGCGTATCAAAAACGTCCAGTTTGGTGATCACCAGCGAATCGATGCCGTTGATCATCTTCGCGTACCGCAGCACCTGTAAATCCAACCAGCCGCAGCGCCGCGGGCGCCCCGTCACCGCGCCAAATTCTTTTCCACGCTCACGCACTTCTTTGGCATCGAGATCGGGCATTTCCGTCGGAAACGGTCCGCCACCCACTCTGGTTGTGTACGCTTTTGAAATTCCAAGGACGTGCTTGATTTTCGTCGGCGGCACGCCCACGCCCGTCGCCGCGCCGCCGGAGGTCGCGCTGGAAGAAGTTACATACGGATACGTTCCGTGGTCGATGTCCAGCATGGTCCCCTGCGCGCCTTCGAACAGCACGGATTTCCCCTCGTCCAGCGCGCGATTCAACAGTTCCGCCGTATCGCAAATGTACTCGCGAATCTTTTCGCCCAGCTTCAGGGTTTCTTCCACTTCATGCGAAAAGTCAATGTCCGCGCCGTACGCGCCCTTTGCCAACCGGTTCTTCTCCGCGACTACGTGCGCGGCTTTCTTTCGAAACAACTCCGGCTCCAGCAGGTCGCACATCCGCAGCCCGCGCCGCGCCATTTTGTCTTCGTAGGCCGGGCCGATCCCGCGGGAAGTTGTGCCAATTTTGTTCGCGCCGCGCGCGCCTTCCGCGGCTTTGTCCAGTTCGCGATGATACGGAAAAATTAGGTGCGCGCGATTGCTGACGTGCAGGCGCCCTTTCACTTCTATCCCCGCCTTGGAGAGCGTCGCAATTTCCGCCACCAGCGCTGCCGGATCGATCACCGTGCCCGTTCCGATCACCGCATGCTGATTCGGCCGCAATATCCCGCAAGGAATCAATTGCAGCACATAGCGGTCTTTTCCGATGATGACCGTATGCCCCGCGTTGTGGCCGCCCGCGACGCGCGCAATGTAGTCAAACGATCCTGCAAGGTAATCCACCACCTTGCCTTTGCCCTCGTCGCCCCACTGCGCCCCCACCACAACCACGGATTTCATGCAGGCCCTCTTCTCCACGTAGGACAGGCATTCTTGCCTGTCCATTCCCTCTCCCCCAACCACACTTCAACTATTTCGCGTTCACTTCATCTTTACTGCTTTGGAAAGCACCAAGAAACGGCAGGTTCTTATCGTAAGCTCGCCCCGCCCTCAACGCAAGCAAGCCGTGCGCGCACTCCTATTTCGACAACTCTCGATACCGAAAACAACTCACCAGGTGATCGTTCACCATTCCCGTCGCCTGCATCAGCGCATAACAAATCGTCGAGCCCACAAAACGGAATCCTCGCCTCTGCAAATCCTTGCTTAGCGCGTCTGATTCTGCCGCCTTCGCCGGGACTTGCTTGTGATTCTTCCACGCATTTTGCTTCGCCCTTCCATCCACAAACCGCCAAACATACGCATCGAAGGCTCCGTACTCTTCCTGCACTTTCGAAAAAACGCGCGCATTCCCGATCGTAGCCTCGATCTTCATGCGGTTCCGGATGATCCCTGCGTCGCGCAGCAGTTCGCGCACCTTCTTCTTGTTGTAGCGGGCGACTTTGACGGGATCGAAAGCGTCAAAGACTTCGCGATACCGCGCCCGTTTCCGCAAAATCGTGTCCCAGCTCAATCCCGCTTGTGCACCCTCCAAAATCAAAAACTCAAACCAGGTGTGCTCGTCGTGCACGGGCACGCCCCATTCCTCGTCGTGATATGGAATGTTCAGCTCATTCTTCGCCCAGGCACAGCGCACTCTGGTGGTCTCCTGGCTTCCCGTCATGACCGTTGTGGTTTCACTCCCGACAAATTCTTCACTTCTTCTCCGGCGCCGCGATAAGCCCCGGCGGCTGCCAAATAAATGGCGTCCAGCACTGCACGCGCCTTGGCGTCACATCTTGCGCCCCACAAACGTGCTGACGCCGTACGTTTTACGCAGGATTTGCACGGTTTCGATCGCAGGCCACAGCATTCTGTCAATCACCGACATCGGCGAATACGCCGCGTACTTGAGCGCCGTGACTATTCCGCTATTCAGGTGATTTACCTGCCGGAACTCCTTGCTCGTCATCGGCACATCTTCGTAGCTGTACTTTTTCCCCAGCAGCCGCGTCCGCAGCATGAACGCCAGCCAATTGTTGGGCGCCAACTTGTAAATGGCCCGGCCATTATCTTCCTTCTCTAACCGGAAACCGGTTTTCTCCAGGTACTGCCGCGCCGTTTCCCTCGTAAAGAAATATAAGTGCCGGGGAATGTCCTCGCAGAAAAGATACCGCGAAGCCACGCTCACAAAATTCGGCACAAGAAAAACGAACAGCCCGCCCTTTTTGACCACCGCCGAGGCTTTTCGAAAGTAAGCCAGCGGATCGTGCACGTGCTCGAGAACCGCCCAGGCCGTCACCGCGTCGTAAGTCGGTTCTTGCACCGGAATGTCCTGAAATTCCTGCGTGTGCACTCGGAAGTCCGTGATCCTCTCCGACGACTCCGAAATCTCCACGCCTTCCACTTCCCATCCCCGCGCCGCCATAAATCGCGGAAAGTCCCCGTTCGCGCAGCCCACGTCCAATAACTTCGTGTGCCCGCTCCCATTTTCCATCTCCTTCAGAAAACTGGCTTGTGTCGTGAACCGCCTCCGCAAGTAGCGGTCATGGCTCCCTGTCGGCGGCTTTCGGTAATACTCCGCCGGATAGTACCTCTGCATTTCCGCGATCGTCGGCCTCGGATTCACGAAGCCCAGTCCGCACTGGTCACATTCCACTACCGTAAAAAATTCCTCCCGGAAATACCGCCGGTCCGGCATCGCGTACACCGCTGTGTTCCGTTCGCACCCGCACAAATTGCAAGCCACGGTTTCCAAGCAATCTCCTCGTGATTCCTTTTTTCAGCTTTCCGGTCCGTGATTCCCGCTCGGCGCGGTAGGCCCAGACACAAAAAAGGGCGCGCCGCAATCTACTGTGCAGCACGCCCTCACCCTCTTCTATCCCTAATTTACGCGATGTGCCGTTCCAGCGCCTTGGTGATCTGCTCCTTCGGCTGTGCTCCCACGATCTGCTCGACGACCTGTCCGTTCTTGAACAGCAGCAACGTAGGGATTCCCTGAACTCGATAACGGGCCGCTGAATTCATCGCTTCATCCACATTCAACTTCATCACTTTGAGCTTGCCCGCATAGTCGTGGGCGATCTCCGCAACCGTCGGCGCGAGCGCGTGGCACGGACGGCACCATTCCGCCCAGAAGTCCACCATCACCGGCTGCGAATTACTTGCCGTCAGCACCTCGGCTTCGAAATTTCCGTCCGTTGCTGCCTGAATCGAATTGTCTGCCATGTTTTTTGTCCTCGGCGGCTTGCCAATCCCACCGCCGCCCCTCTCTCCTCAATCGATTTAATTAGATGTTCCAGCAGGCTCTTGGTTTCGTGCGGCCTGCCCCGCAGCCTGCGGGCTCTTCCCCGTCCCGCGGCTCGGTTGTCCGGAGCCCGAAGCGGCCGTTCCTGAACTCTGCGCGAGTGGGGACAATCCGCGAGCGGCTCGCGCGGCCTCGTACAGCTTCGCATACTCCGCCGCAGGCGTCTTCCACGAAAAATCCTTGGCCATCCCGTTCAGCTGGATGCGCTTCCAGATTCGTTCATCCATGTAATGATGCAGCGCCTGCCGCACCGCAAACAAGAGCACCTCGCCGGTATACTCCTTGAACTTGAACCCGGTCCCGGTCCCGTGCTCCAGGTCGAACGGCTCGATGCTGTCGTCCAACCCGCCGGTGGCTCTCACAATCGGCACCGTACCATACTTCAAGCTGTACATCTGATTCAACCCCGAGGGTTCGTAGCGCGAAGGCATCAGGAACATATCCGCTCCCGCCTCGACTTTGTGCGCCAGCGTGTTGTCGTACGCGATCTTCACGCCCACCCGCCCAGGATACGCCGCCTCCAGCGCCCGGAACAAATCCTCATATTTTCGTTCGCCCGTTCCGAGCACCACCAGCACCAAGTCCTCGCGCATCAATTCGTGCGCCTTCTCCGCAATCAAATCGAAACCCTTCTGATCCGCGAAACGCGACACGATCCCGATCAGCGGCCGTTCCAGGTGATCGTGTGACAATCCAAACAATTCCAGCAGCTCCTGCTTGCACACCTGCTTCCCGCTCAAATCCTTTGCCGAATACTTCGCCGCGATCAGCTTGTCCTTCGCCGGATCCCACGCCGTGTAATCCACGCCGTTCAAGATGCCAACCAGCCGGTCGCCGCGGCCTCGCACAACGCCATCCAGCCCGCCTCCGTATTCCAGCGTCTGGATCTCCTGTGCGTATCTCCTGCTGACCGTCGTCAAATAATCCGAATACACCAATCCGCCCTTCAGCAAGTTCACTTTCCCGAAAAACTCGATTCCCCCCGGATGAAACACTCCTTGCGGAATTCCCACGCGCTCCAGCACATCCTTGGTGAACTGCCCGTGATACCCCATGTTGTGAATCGAGAACACCACCGGAATATCTTTCATCAGCGGATCATCGCCGTACGACGTCCGCAGCAGCACCGGCACCAACGCCGTCTGCCAGTCGTGGCAATGAATCACATCCGCCGGCCAGACATGTTTCGCCACTTCAATCGCCGCGCGGCAGAACTCCGCGTACCGCTCCGGATTGTCCGGATAATCCCCGCTGCTGCCGCCATACAATCCATCGCGATCGAAATACTCCGGATCATCCACAAAGTAGTAGCGCACGCCATTCAGTTGCGTGCCATCCGCAATCGCCGGAAATCGCAGCCGCGTCCCACCCATCGGAATCGTCAAGCTCGGCATCACCACCGCCGTCGTCTTCGTCCCGCGGTACCGCGGCAACACCACCGCCGCCTCATGGCCCAGCGCCACCAGCGCCTTCGGCAGCGCCTCCACCACGTCCGCCAGGCCGCCCGTCTTCGAAAACGGCAGCCCCTCCGATGCCACAAACAAAATTCTCATGCCTTGTCCACCGCTTACTCCGCAATCATTTTACGCTACCGGACGGTCATCGGCGCGTCAAGGACGCCTTACATCTCTGCCCGGCATGAAAACACCGCCTTGTCATAGTGTAATTTATAGGTTACACTCACAAACGTGCTCGAGATTCGCCACTATGTCAGCCACGCCGGAAAAGATGTCTTCGACGATTGGTTGACGCGATTGGCGGATGCCCGCGCGCAGGCCAAGATTGCGACCCGAATCAGCCGGCTCGCCGCCGGGAATTTTGGCGACTGCAAGCCTCTGCAGCAGGGTGTCTGCGAATTGCGGATCGATTGGGGGCCTGGCTACCGGGTCTATTACGCGACCATTGGCAGGGAGCGCGTATTGCTTCTCTGCGGCGGCGACAAACGAAAACAGTCTTCAGACATCGACCGCGCGCTGGAGTACCTCAGAGATTATAAACAAAGGAGCGAAACCTTATGAAACGTAAAGCCAGTATTTCCCACGACGAGACCGTCGTTCGGCGGCTCCGGAAGGACCCGGACTTTGCCGCCGAGTACCTCAAAGCCGCATTGGAAGATGAAGACGAGCCACGCGTTCTGCTAATCGCTTTGCGCCACCTCGCCCAAGCTCAGGGCATCGCCAAAGTTGCCAAAGCCGCAGGCATCGAGAGAGAAAGTCTTTACCGCGCCTTGTCGGTGCGCGGCAACCCCCGCCTCTCCACGTTGGTCGCTGTCACCAAGGCAATCGGTCTGAGACTGACCGTTGAGGTCGCCCCATAGGCGGCGCGGCGGTCAATCTCTTTGTCTCTTGCCATGACCGGCCTTTCTGCTACCAATGAGTATTGACCTCGTGCCGCAACAGCCTCGCTTGCCAGGATCGATTGCGAGACAACCCTCCTAACGAATTCCTCATAAACCTCTCAGGACTTCTTAGCGTTTCCGCTCCCACTCTTTCCTTGTCCGGGCTAGGCATTCATTCCAGTCCGAGTGAGGCTCCCATGTCG
>JBGQDD010000134.1:0-7938 GCA_041495665.1 Candidatus Acidiferrum sp. | reverse complement strand
GCCCGCGCCCGATCCGAGCACGTTGCTCCCTCATGCGACCGCTGCGGATCCCGGGATCGCCGACGTAACCGAAATGTCCAAGCCGTGGTCCTCGAAAGAGTTTTATATTCGCAATCGCCTCACCGGCGAAAACATCCCTGGACTTCTCGTTCGTTTGCCGGCAGGCTCCTCTTCCCAGACAAACGGCTACTGGGCATTTTCCCTGAACTCGCCCTACGGCAATTGCAAACTCGAATACCTCACCGACCTGGACAAATTGAAAAACGACTACGGCTTCCGCGCCCCGAAACATCCCATGGTCGGAAACCCCTGCAGCCGCACGGTATTCGACCCGCTCAAATTGACCAATCTTCCGGGGAGTGTTTGGGTGCGTGGTGCCATCGTGCAGGGATCCGATCTGCGTCCGCCCCTCGGCGTCGAAATAAAAGTTGACGGCAAAAAAATCCTCGCGGTTCGGACCGAGTAGTTTCAGTATTTCCCGCCGCCGCTCCGCATACCTGAATCTAAATCAGCTAAACCATCCAGAAGTATCGAAGTTTAGATTTCCGCCAGGCCAATATCGCTCGTAAGTTGTAGAAAAACCTACACGTTAATCTGCCCGCGCATTGGCGAACAACCTGCATTCTCCCTCATTGCCGCTGGTGCGGATTCATCCCGGCTGGATGATTTTTCTTGGGAGCTTCCAGGCATCAGCGCATGGGGACGCAACTTTTGGTTAGTTCAAATTGAGGGGGAGCAAATGAATTGTGAGAGAGCAAGAAGTATTGGTCCGAATAGAATCTGGCTTGCGAATACAGGCCGGCTTTTCATCGGGGTGCTGGGAGTGTTTCTTTTTCTGATGCATGCTTCGGTAGCGCGCGCGCAGCGCCTGGACGGCGGCTTGCGTGTGGAAGTAGGAGACACGAGCGGCGCATCCATCGTGGATGCGAAGGTGACGGTCACGAACGAGGCGACAAACGTTTCCGTTTCCACAAACGCATCAAGCTCCGGAACTTACGTTTTTCCGAACTTGTTGGTCGGCACATACACGGTCACCGTGGAAAAAACAGGTTTCAAGAAATCGATTCAAAAGGGTGTAACCGTACAGTCCAACGGGGTTGCGGAGGCAAAGGTTGCACTTGAGCTCGGCGAAGTTTCGGCAGTAGTGGAAGTTGAAGCGGGAGCCGAACTAGTCAAGACAGAGTCTTCCGAGCTGAGCGCGACCTTCAGCGGGCGCGTTGTTAATGATCTGCCCGTGAACACGCTTGGAGGCGACGTAAAAGAGTTAGCAGTTTTTGCGCCGGGAACGACAACGCAGCAGGGCGGCGTGCTGGGTTCAGGGGGATCGATCGGCGGGACCCGGCCGCGCTTCAACGGATTTTCGATTGATGGAGTGGATGACAACCGACTGGACGTAAATGGTCCGACGCAGCCGGTCATTCAGGAGTCGGTTGCCGAATTCACGTTGCTGACAAACCAATTCAGCGCAGAGTACGGCCACTCTTCCGGCGGGCAGTTTAATATCGTCACCAAGTCCGGTACCAACAAGTGGCACGGATCAGGGTGGTGGCTCAACCGCAATCGAGATTTGGACGCCGCCACCAACCTGGAAAAAACAAATTTCGTTCCTGGAACTGGGGACGTGAAGAACCGCTTTGATTACAATCGGTTCGGTGGAAGCGTTGGCGGTCCAATTCTGAAAGACAAGCTTTTCATCTACGGCGCATATGAATTCCAGAACGAAGGCCTGGGATCGCAAGGCGCGACGGTAACAATGCCAACTTCGAATGGGATCAGTCAGCTAACGGCGCTGAACCCCGACTCGGCCGTGATGGCTATCCTGAAGGAATTTCCTGCCGCCACAACCAAGACCGGGACCGTGTTGGTGAACGGCCAGCCAATCGATGTTGGCCAGTTTGCGGGAGTCGCGCCCAATTTTTCGAATCAGCACGACTTCTCCGTCAACACGGATTTGAACCTCGGGAAACACCAGCTTCGCGGCCGGTACCTCTATGATCGATTCCGCGCGCCGCTTGTCAATCCGGTGCAGCCCCAGGCACAGTTCACAGGCTCTCAGGGAAACGACGGAAGGAAGGTCATCTTCACGGACGCCTGGAGCATTAACAGCCATTTCATCAACGATTTCCGCGCATCTTTCTCGCGGTTGAACGGTCCGAACATCGTCGGGCCGGCAGCGTTTTCGAACTTCCCAAACGTGGAGATCGACGCTTTCGGCAGCAACGTAGGTCCATTCAGCCTCGCTCCGCAGGGATATACGCAAAACATTTATCAGGGGTCGGAGAGCCTGTCCTACATCCGTGGCAAACATACTTTCAAAGTTGGGGCAGAATTCCGAAACTACATCGCTCCCACGAACGACCTCCCACGCGCCCGCGGCGAGTGGGATTACGCTTCGCTAAATTCGTTCATCAACGACTTCGTACCTGATGGCGCGAACGGGGCGTTGCGAGGCGCCGGCACCGGCAGCACCGCAGACAATTACCATGCATTCTATTGGTTCGCGCAAGACGATTGGAAGGTGACTTCCCGCCTCACGCTGAACCTCGGGGTGCGCTACGAGTATTCCGGCGTGCCAAGGGATGAGGCCAAACAAGCCCTAAATGCTATTGCCAACGATCCAACCTTTGGCCTGATTTTCCGGAAGCCCCTAGCGGACAAGAACAACTTCGGGCCGCATGCGGGCTTCGCGTGGGATCCGACAGGCCGCGGAAAGTGGGCCGTTCGGGGAGGCGCGCAGATCTCCTACGACGTAATCCCGAACAACTTTGCCATCAACAGCCTGCCGCCCCAACTGCAGACAGAACAGAACCCGGACATCACCTGCGCGTTGAGCGGTGCGCCAGCGTGGTGCGCAAGTTACCTGGATCCCGCGGACAAGACGGGAAAAGGCTTCCTTCTGGGCGGAGGCCTGTTGCAAGTGAATGTGCCTCCAGCGACGCAAGCAGACGCCCGCGCTGCTACCGGAAACCTCATTCCGGATCAGGTGTCTCCAAAGGTGATCAGCTGGTCGCTCGGTGTGCAGCACGAGTTGTTCAAAGATACCAGCATCGAAGTTCGTTATGTGGGCACACGAAGCCTGAGCTTGCCGGTACAGCAGCGTTTGAACTCCGCATCAGCTTTCGATCCGAACTTCCCGGGTGGCGGCCTGGCTCCGCTGCCGACGTACTTTAAAGCAAGCGACGTACCAACCGTCGTTGCCAGTCCCGTTGACACGCTGGCGGACTTCCAGGCATTTGTCAAAAAGCCTCTATCGGTCGACGGATTCCTCGGGGTAATGACCACATTTCCGCCGAAAGGCTCGGGGATTTATCATGCGGGGTCGGTGGACTTCATGCACCGGTTCGCAAAAGGTTTCTACTTTCGGGCGAACTACACCTTCGAAAAAAACATCGACAACTCCACGAACGAATTGTTCAGCAGTTTCGTCAACCCGCGCCGCGCGCAAGATGGCTTTAGTTTCGCGAATGAGCGCGGACGCTCGGTACTCGACTTACCGCAGAAGTTTGCCGTGACGTGGGTATACGATCTGCCGAACATCAAAACCGAAAACCGCTTCTTGGGAGGCCTGGCACACGGGTGGGAAGTGAGCGGCACCTACCTGGCGCAGTCGGGGCAACCAGTTACGCCGCTATCAGGCGTGGACTCGAATGCGAATGGCGATACTGCTGGCGACCGCACGATCTTTAACCCGGCGGGCGTCGGCTTAACGGGCTCGGTTGTCGACCCGGTTTGCAATGATGGAGCAGGCGGAGCTACTCGCATCGTCACGGCGTCCAGCGCAGCCTGCGCATCAGCCAATACAGTGGGCTATGTCGCTGAGACTGCTACAGCGCGATTCATCCAGGCCGGAGTTGGCACGAAAGCCAACGTCGGCCGGAACACCGTCAGCTCGCCAGGTCTGAACATTTGGAACATGTCATTGTTCAAGACGAACAAACTTACGGAACGGGCCTCATTGCAATTCCGTTTCCAGACCTACGACACGTTCAACCATCGCAACTACAGCGTGGGTCTGCCCACCAACAACGGCGCGATCGATTCAGCGAATAACACCAACCCCTTGAATGCCGGTTACATTTTCGTGACGTCGCCGACATTCCTGAATAAGTTCAGCTTCGACGGAGGCAGCCGGACTTTGGAACTCGGCATAAAGCTGGTCTGGTAATCCAGACCAGAACGGAAACAACAGGAACGGGGAGGCTCTTGCGAGCCTCCCCGTTTTGCTTTTGGGCGCAACAGAAACGGTTGCGCGTCAAAACTATGGCTAAGCTGGCCCATTGCGGATTTTTCATCTCGCTTGACAAGCTGCGGTCCTGCCAGATAAACCTCATTCCTGACATGCACAAACCAACTTGGGATTCTCGTTCGAAGGCATCGCGGCGACATTTCTTGAAAGGCAGCGCCATGGCTTCGGCATTGGCGCTGGTGCGGCCGGTTAATGCCACAGCCGGGGCCGTGACGGGGGCCGTACCCTTGGCCGTACCCGGGGCAATGCCTGAGGATGGCTCTGGGACGCTCCCAGCGGCATTCTCGGCACTGAAACCACTTGGAGCGCGGGTCCATCCGATCACGGCCGATGAGTTTCATGGGCGACTGCTGCGCGCGCAAAAAATGATGGCGGAGCTGGCGCCGAAATACGACGCTTTGTTCGTTGCTCCCGGGACTTCCCTCTACTACTTCACGGGCATCCGCTGGGGGATCAGCGAGCGCTTGCTGGCCCTCGTGCTTCCCCGCACGGGCGATCCCATCATCATCGTGCCGGGGTTTGAGGAAGGACGGCTGCGCGAGAAGCTGCACTTCGCAGCGGAAGTGCGCGTGTGGCAAGAGGATGATAGTCCGGCGAAAATCGCGGCGGCGGCATTGGCAGACCGGGGGATTCGAACGGGACGCGTGGGGGTGGAAGAAACCGCGGCATTCACGTTTTTCGATCATCTGCGCGGCGCGGCGCCGGGATTCGAATGTGTTTCCGCCGATCCGGTGACCATCGCGTGCCGTGGACGCAAATCGGCGCACGAACTCGAGTTGATGCGGCTGGCCTGCGAGGCGACCTGCGACGTTTTTCGCGCGGTGTTTGCTTCGCTGAAGGAAGGGATGTCTCAGGAAGAAATCGGCAAGCTAGTGGAAGGTGGTTTTTCGAAAATGGGTTTGCACGGCGGAGCGCTGGTTCTGCTGGGCGCATCGGCGGCGCTGCCGCACGGGACCATCAAGCCGCAAAAGCTGAAAGATGGCGACGTGGTGCTGATCGACGGCGGATGCACGGTGGAGGGGTACGAATCGGACGTGACGCGCACGGGGATTTTCGGCAAGGCAACGGAAAAAGTGGCGCGCGTTTACGAAATCGTCCGCAAAGCGCAGGATGCCGCTCTCGATGCGGCACGTGCTGGACGGCTATCGGGCACAGTGGATGATGCGGCGCGAAAAATTGTGACCGATGGCGGGTATGGCCCAGGCTACAAGTATTTCACGCACCGCCTCGGCCATGGCATAGGACTGGATGGTCACGAGCATCCCTATCTCGTGCGCGGGAGCAAAACCGTGCTTGAGCCGGGCATGACATTTTCGAATGAGCCGGGGATCTATATTCCCGGTGAATTCGGGATGCGTTGTGAAGACGACATGGTTATTGCCGCGGACGGGCCGGCGCAACTGCTGACGCCGGGGTTTGCGGCTTCGCTGGAAAAACCGTCGGGGTAAAACAGTTTTAAGTTCTTAGTTCTTAGTTTTTAGTTATAAGTTTCCTGAGAATCGAGACTGGGCGCGTGGGATATTCGCTTGAATGACCGCTGGGATAGTAGACGACAGAGCGGCCCGCCTCAGAAGGCGGGCCCTACAAGAACTTCTCCGCGCAAAAATCTTTGAATGGAGCCTGCGAAAATAGCCTTCAGGATTGTCGGTGGGCGGCGCAGAAATCGACGATGCGCTGCTCGGCCCAGAAGCGCTCACTTCCGGAGTCTTTCGAAATGAAGCCGCAATGGCCGCCGTGCTGGGGCGCGACAAACTGGATGGCCGGATTCGCGCTGATTTTGGCGGCTAGGAAGGAAGCGTAGGGGACGAAGGGATCATCCTGCGCGGTGATCATGAGCATGGGGACGCGGATCTGCGCCGCGACGCGTTTTGCGCCGACGTTGTCGTAATAGTCTTGAGCGTTGCGATAGCCAAACTGCGGCGCGGTGATGACGTCATCGAATTGACGGACCGTTCGGACCGGTCGCAGACCGGCAATCGTGTAGCGCTCCGGAAACATTTTGTGTTTTCTCGCGTAGCGGGACATCAGGCCCTTCACAAAGCGCCGCTGGTAAAGATAGTTGTCCGCGCGCTCGAGCGCGTCGGCGCAAGCAGCAAGGTCCAGGGCGGGGCAGACGGCGCAGACACCACGCAACGCTTTCGGCACGGCGGCGCCAAACTCTCCGGCCATCTTGGTCACCAGGTTTCCACCCATGGAGTAGCCGACGAAGAAAATTTGTTCGAAACCGTCCGCATTTGACAGCTCTTCGAAGACGGCCCGGTAATCCGCACTCATACCGGAGTTGTACAAGGTGGGCGTCAATGCCTCGGTGCCGCCGCAATTTCGCTGGTTCATGCGTACGACGTGGAAGCCGCGGTGGAAGGCTTTCTCCGCAATGCCGCGGACGTAATTTCCATCGCTGGAACCCTCGAGGCCATGAACGATGACGATGACGGGGGCGTCCTTGCGCTTGCCTGGTTGCCAGTGGCAATGCGCGAGCAGTCGGGATTCCGGATCGACCTGAAACAGCCTGGCTTCGGCGGGCGGGATATCGAACCGCCGGGGCACAAAAGCCGAGACGATGGTCATGGCGTGTCCGTTTTTCAGAAGCGGGTGTGGCTCGAATTCAGGCAAGATTGTTTGCACACTTAAACTCTATTTCACGCCCTTCTCTTAGACAAGCATCGCTCCGGGAGTGTTTGACCGGTCTGGACGCTTCCGATAAGATGGGGCTAATGAAGAAATCGCGCGGCCATTTCAATGTCGTGTTGCGGCCGGAACCTGAAGGTGGGTTCACGGCTATCGTACCGGTCCTGCCGGGCTGCGTAACTTACGGGCGAACGCTGGCCGAGGCAAAGAAAATGGCCAAGGACGCCATCTCCGGCTATATCGAGAGTCTGAAGAAACACGGGGAGCCCATTCCAACGGACGACGAATCGTTGGTTGCCTCGCTCGACCTCGAATATGCCGAAACTTCCGGCCGTTAAAGCACGGGAAATCACCCGATTCTTGCAACGCAAGGGATTCGTACTCGATCATACCTCGGACAGCCACCTCATTTATTACCATCCTACGTCGAAACGCCGCGCCGTGGTTCCGAAGCACAACCGCGATATTCCAAAGGGCACTCTTCTATCGCTGCTTAGGGAAGCAGGATTCACCAGAGTAGAATTGATCGATTTTCTACAGGGGAGATAAAGTGCTCCGGGGGACCTTGTAATGCAAGGAGCCAATTTGACGCAAATTCCGTTGGCCCTTATAATGAGTGATTCACGGTGATGCATTTTTTCAATTTGATGAATTTATCCACCAGCCCGGCGGGCACCCGCTGGGCTGCGCTGTTTTATGGCGCCGTTTTGCGTGCGCCCAAACTTTTTACGTGAGGCTGGAATGATGGACAGTCTGATTACCGAGGGTCTTACCTTTGACGACGTGCTGCTCCTGCCGGGCAAGTCGTCCGTGCTGCCGACCGAGGTCGACACGCGCACAAACTTCACCCGCAAGCTGCCGCTGAACATCCCGCTGGCTTCCTCGGCCATGGACACGGTGACGGAATCACGCCTGGCCATTGCGATCGCACGGCAGGGCGGCCTGGGCATCGTGCACCGTAACATGCCCATCGACCGCCAGGGCGAAGAGGTCGATCGTGTGAAGCGTTCGGAAAGCGGCATGATCGTTGACCCGGTCACCATCTCCCCGGATATCACTCTGCG
>JBGQDD010000133.1:0-7952 GCA_041495665.1 Candidatus Acidiferrum sp. | reverse complement strand
TGCCATCGACCTGAAGCTGTTTGCGAAGTAGATCGTGGAATGGGATACACAGAAGGGGTGCGTTGGTGACCCCTCGCGAGCCGGCATCATCTGGAGGGTCCCCCAGGCATTGAGTCAGTCGGTTCGGATTAATGATTCGGTTTGAGAGTATAATGCGCGCCAACGATGGGGCTCGCGACTGGCACGAAGCTTGGTCCTTATGAGATTCAATCTCCGCTCGGCGCGGGTGGCAGGGGCGAAGTGTATCGCGCCCGCGACACGCGGCTGGAGCGCGATGTAGCCGTCAAGGTTCTTTCGTCGAAGCTTTCCTCTGATCCCGCTGCACGGCAACGCCTCGAGCGCGAAGCCAAAGCCGTTTCGAAGCTCTCTCATCCGCACATCTGCACTCGCCCCGAGCGAGTCTCACCTGGTTAACGCGCAAGCCGGAGAAGTCGTGCCCAGTTGTCCGGTAACCCGGTCCTTCCACCGGCTGTACAATTGCGCCACAATTGATGCGTGCCTGAGCTCTGGAACAATTTCTACGATCGATTCGCGGCCACGGCCGATCGCTTCCGCGATCGTGTCGCCATAGAACTCCAGCGCCATGATTCGGTCGAGAAAATCACTTATGCGGAGTTGCGAAACCGCGCCGAGGCCGCTGCTGTATTTCTCACTTCTCGCCATATTCAGGCAGGCGACACCTGCGCGATCCTCGCCAATAACGAAATCGCCTGGTGCGCCGCTTACCTCGGGATTCTGCGTCTCGGAGCGCTGGCGGTTCCCCTGGACACGCATTACTCCCCGGCCCAGATCGCGACACTCCTTCGCGATAGCAGCGCAAGAATTGTATTCACCACTGATCGCTATATCGCTGGAGTTGAAGAAGCGCGCCGTTTAGCGGATTCTTCAGCCAGAGTGGTGCTCCTACGCGGTCATTGTTTAGGCGTCGAATCCCTGGAAGGTTTCCAGAGCATCGATCGCTGCCCAATCCCCGCCGGCCCAGTCGACTCTCAAGCTCCTGCCGTCATCTTGTACACCTCAGGGACGACCAGCGATCCGAAAGGCGTCGTGCTCACCCACGCCAATTTGTTGGCCGAAGCGGAAGCCGTGTTCTCTTCCGTCCAGCTCGACGAGCGAGATTCCATACTCGGTGTAATGCCGCTGTATCACGCATTGGCGCAGATGGCGAATCTCTTGCTGCCGTTTGTCGTGGGAGCTCGCGTCATCTTCATCGAAGACGTCAGCGCCTCCGCGCTTCTGAGCGCCCTTCGCCAATTCCAACCAACTCTTTTCTGTTGCGTTCCGCAATTTTTCTATTTAATCCACGAGCGCCTGCTCGGCAGAGTTGCTGAAGGCGGTAAGCTGAAATCCGCTTTTTTCCGGATGCTTCTGAGTGCCAACGGCGTCCTGCGCCGATTCAGTGGCCTCAACTTTGGGCCCATGCTCTTTTCTGCCGTTCACGACGTTCTGGGAAGCAAGATGCGCATCCTGGTTACTGGCGGCGCGCGGTTTGATCCTTCGATTGGGCGGGATTTTTACCGCCTGGGTTTCAACCTTCTCGAGGCTTATGGACTGACGGAGACTTCGGGCGCTGCAACTCTCACCCGGATCGGCGAGGGTGGCCAAGGTTCCGTGGGCCAGCCTCTCCCCGGCGTGGAAGTAAGAATCATGCCGGAGGAAACCGCTCCAAAGGACGGGTTGCCGAGCGGCGAAATCGCCATTCGCGGCTCCATCGTGATGCAGGGTTATTTCCGCCGCCCCGATGCAACCGCCGAAGTTCTCAAAGATGGGTGGCTGTTGACTGGCGACCTCGGCTACCTGGATTCGCAGGGGAGGCTGAATATCACCGGCCGGAAGAAAGAAGTGATCGTCCTCAGCTCCGGCAAGAACATCTACCCCGAGGAAATCGAAGCGCATTACGCTCAGTCGCCGTATATAAAGGAGCTCTGCATCCTTGGCCTTGCCTTGCCGGGCAAACCGTTAGCCGAGCGCTTGCATGCCGTCATCGTGCCCGATTTGGATGTAATGAAGGCGCGCAAAGTGCTAAACATCAAGGAGGTCCTGCGCTTCGACATCGAAAATCTGTCCATTCATTTGCCGGCCCACAAGCGCATCCTTGGCTATGAAATCCAGACGGAGCCCCTGCCCCGCACGACCACGAGGAAGCTGAAGCGCTATGAAATCGCACGCTGTTTGCAGGGCCAGGCAGAAGTGGAAAAGGGAAAAACGCCAGATGTGCCGCTCAGTCAGGAAGAAGCCAACTGGGCTGCCGACCCTCTGGTTGCTCAAGCGTTGCAGTTGCTGCGTGAAGCTTCACATGACAAGACTGCGGTGCGCGCCGGCGCAAATCTGGAGCTCGATCTCGGCCTCGATTCCATCGAACGCGTCGAAGTTCTGACGAATCTCGAGCAATTGTTCGGCGTGAACATCCCGGACGAAGTCGCTCAATCCACCTACACCGTGCGTCAGCTCGTCGATGCGGTGCGCGCGCGAGCCAGCGAGCCCGCCTCAGTCCCGCCTGTCGGCGCTTGGGACAAACTCTTCGCGAATCTGCCCCAGGACGAGCCGCTGTTCAAGAACCTCCTCGAACCTCACCGCTTTATTACCTTCTTGGTTTTCGGGATCTTGAAATTCGCGAGCCTGCTCGCCCGCTTCCTGGTGAGTTTTCGCGTGACCGGTCTCGAAAATCTTCCCCGGAAGGGCGCGTTTCTGATTTGCCCCAATCACGAGAGTTATCTCGATCCCTTTTTTCTGGTCAGCGCGCTCCCCTTTAGCTTATTTCAAAAGCTCTTCTTTGTGGGCGCCAGCGAATATTTCGCGACTCCTCTGCGCGCGAAAGCAGCCCGATGGATGCGCCTGGCTCCAGTCGATCCCGACACCAATCTGTTACGCGCCATGCAAGCAGGTTCGTTCGGTTTGAGCCACGGCATGGTCCTCGTTCTTTTTCCGGAAGGGGAGCGTTCCATCGACGCGGAAGTGAAGAAATTCAAGAAGGGCGCGGCGATACTTTCGACGCACCTTCAAGTACCCATCATTCCTGTTGCCATCCGTGGCACGTTTTCGATCTGGCCTCGGAATCGAGCCATCTTCTGGAAAGCATTCCTGCCCTGGACAGGTACCCGCGTTAATCTTCAGTTCGGCTCGCCCATGCAATCCGCCCCCCAGCCCCGTCCCGGTTCTTCTCAGGCATCCAGCGAAGCAGACTACGCCGCGTTTACAGAGAATTTGCGGCAAGCCGTTGTGGATTTACGCTCCACGCTCAGCCTTGAATCTTCGTCAGCGCAGCCACACTAACTCTTGCCTATTCGATTTGTCCTTCTCCTATTTTTTCGGCATCGCATTCATCATTTGTTCGTGTGGCCGGCCATACCAACAAATGCTCGGCAACAACAGCTTCCGAGTACGCGGCCATCCGTCCGGAATCTAGTCTGTCACTTCCCACGTGGCGGTTTCCGGAGCCGGCATGGCTATGAGATCAACTGGAATCTCGCTGACTCCCGGGATGCCAAGTCAAACAGACACCCCGCTATCCCGCAGCATTCAAACCATCTTTAAGTAATACTTGACATAAGGTACCAATATGCTATAATTCTTTCCTTGAGTCGGCACGCTTCTCCCGTGCCCAACCAACCATGCCCGCGCGCCGGCGAGCCCCTTACAGGCCAGCGCATTACTTCCAAGTAGCCCGCAGCCTGCTAGGACTTATGCCCTATCTGATCGGCTAAACTTAGCTCTGACACGCACTCCCGGCGACAAACTCGGTCCACATGAAACTGTTGCGCCTATAGGTAAAGGCGGCATGGGGGCGAGCGATGCGCCCCCGCGAGCCAGGAAAAGCGACAACTTCGGTTTTGCCGATCCAAACAACGGAACAGCACGAAGTTGACAGCTTTCTTTTTCGCCGAGCTCAGGCGAGGTCGAAGCGATCGTGGTTCATCACTTTGGTCCACGCCGCCACGAAGTCTTTCACGAACTTCTCCTTCGAATCCGCGCACGCATAAACTTCCGCGAGAGCGCGCAGCGGGGAGTTCGAACCGAAGATCAAGTCGACACTGGTGCCGGTCCACTTGATCTCGTTCGTCTTCCGGTCGCGCCCCTCATATATGCCTTCCGAGCCAGTGGTCGGCTGCCATTGCGTGCCCATGTCGAGCAAGTTGACGAAGAAGTCGTTCGTCAGCGTCTCCGGTCGCTTCGTGAAGACGCCATGAGTCGACTTCCCGGCATTTGCACCCAGGACGCGCAGGCCACCGACGAGAACCGTCATCTCCGGTGCAGTCAGCTTCAGCAATTGCGCCCGATCCACCAATAGCTCCTCAGCTGATAGGCGCGGCTTGCCATTGACATAGTTACGGAACCCATCCGCCTTCGGCTCGAGCGGCTCGAACGATTCGACGTCCGTCTGCTCTTGCGACGCGTCCATGCGCCCCGGCGTGAAGGGGACTTCCACGTTTTGCCCTGCGGCCTTTGCGGCTTTCTCGATCGCCGCACTACCGCCGAGAACGATCAGGTCCGCCAGCGAAACCTTCTTCCCGCCAGACTGTGAAGCATTGAACTCTTTCTCAATCGCTTCGAGCTTCTGCAGTACCTTCGCCAGCTGGGCCGGCTCGTTGACTGCCCAGTCCTTTTGCGGCGCCAAGCGAATGCGCGCGCCGTTCGCTCCACCGCGCTTATCGGAGCCGCGGAACGTCGACGCCGACGCCCAAGCCGTCGACACCACCTCGGCAACGGACAGTCCCGACACGAGGATCTTCGCCTTCAGAGCTGCAATGTCCTGCGCCCCGACCAGCGGATGATTCACAGCGGGGATCGGGTCTTGCCACGACAGCGTCTCCTTCGGAACGAGTGGGCCGAGGTAACGGACGATCGGGCCCATGTCACGGTGCGTCAGCTTGAACCACGCCCGGGCAAACGCGTCGGCGAACTCGTCCGGATGCTCGTAGAAGCGCCGTGAAATCTTTTCGTAAGCAGGATCGATCCGCAACGAGAGGTCAGTAGTGAGCATCGATGGCGAGTGACGCTTTGACGGATCGTAAGCATCCGGAATCGTGCCTGCGCCCGCGCCATTCTTCGGCGTCCACTGATGCGCACCGGCCGGGCTCTTGGTCAGCTCCCATTCGTACCCGAACAGGTTTTCGAAGAAGCTGTTGCTCCACTTCGTCGGTGTCTTGGTCCAGATCACTTCCAGA
Organism: Candidatus Acidiferrum sp.; assembly: GCA_041495665.1. Classification (GTDB taxonomy): domain Bacteria; phylum Acidobacteriota; class Terriglobia; order Acidiferrales; family UBA7541; genus Acidiferrum. The sequence goes on along the minus strand of JBGQDD010000133.1, from coordinate 2,787 downwards.
CCGCTGCCGATCGCGTCGCCTCCTTTGCCTGAGCGGAATTTGCTCTTCCAGCCGAGACCCTGCTCCTCGATGCTGGCAGCTTCCGGCACTGGGCCCACAAGTGCCACATCGCCGGCGCCGTGGGTTTTGCCAAAGGTGTGCCCCCCGGCAATCAGCGCGACCGTTTCTTCGTCGTTCATCGCCATACGGCGGAACGTCTCGCGAATATCCTTCGCCGCCGCCACCGGATCCGGCTTGCCGTTTGGCCCTTCCGGATTCACGTAGATCAGACCCATTTGCACGGCAGCGAGCGGATTCTCAAGATCACGGTTGCCGCTGTAGCGCTCGTCCCCCAGCCACTTGCCTTCTGGGCCCCAAAAGATGTCCTCTGCGGGCTCCCACACATCCGCGCGCCCGCCGCCAAAACCGAACGTCTTGAAGCCCATCGACTCGAGGGCGACGTTGCCTGCCAGAATCATAAGGTCGGCCCAGGAGATCTTGCGGCCGTATTTCTGCTTGATCGGCCAGAGAAGCCGGCGCGCCTTGTCGAGGTTCACGTTGTCCGGCCAGCTACTAAGCGGCGCGAACCGCTGCTGGCCCGCTCCGGCACCGCCGCGGCCGTCGCCGATGCGGTACGTGCCGGCGCTGTGCCACGCCATTCGAATGAACAGCCCCCCGTAGTGGCCATAGTCGGCCGGCCACCAATCCTGGGAGTCCGTCATCAAGGCATGAAGGTCCTTGATCACAGCATTCAGATCGAGACTCTTGAATTCCTTGGCGTAGTCGAACTCTTCGCCCATCGGACTCGATAGGTTGGAATGTTGGTGGAGAATCTGAAGGTCCAACTGCTTCGGCCACCAGTCACGGTTCGTTTGTGCGGTGGTTCCGCGAGAAAACGGGCACTTGGATTCAGTTGACGCCCCCGCTGAGGTGGTAAGTTCTTTGTCCATGTGTTCACCTTCCTTCGAATTAGTCAAAAACTGTTATGAACTTCAAACTCATTCTCGGTTCCCGATTCGCGCGATCGCCGGCGCGCGGGTTCACGCGCCTTCGAAAACTAACGGGAAGTGCGCCGCGGAGCGCACTTCGTGCAGAGCCCGCGGAAAATGAGTTCGCATTCGCGAAGAATCCGCTTACCGAGGGTGCGCGAAGCAGGCCTGGGCACGTCGTACCACTCCACGTCCTCCACATTGCCACAGCGGTCGCAGATGAAGTGGTGATGTCGCATGCCTTTCGCATCAAATCGCGCGGCGCGGCCCTCGACGGCCACTTCGCGCACCAAACCCGCCTGCACCAAGTCCCGCAAATTGTTATAAGTCGTAGCCCTGGAAGAGCGCGGATCCACGCGATTCACGGCTTCGAAGATTTCCGCCGCGGTGTGATGCCCGTTGCATTCCATCAAGAATGCCATCACGGCGTAGCGCTGCGGCGTGCACCGCAACCCGCTGCCTCCCAAGGACCGTTTAATCGCCTCGACGTCCATGAACAATTTAGACTATATCTAATATGATATTTTGTCAAGACTTGTGCTTTTGGTTGCTGCTGCGAGCAGAAAACTGGCGGATGCCGTATTGAGTATCCTCACCGAGTGGCCGCCCTGTTACTCTTCCGAAGTCGAACGGTCCCGACGTTGCGCTCGCGGTGGTTTGAGACGACCAGGGCAGTGGGCGACAGATTGGTGCCGAATCTTGAGGCGCGATTTCCCTGAATAGCACCACGTTCGGAACGGCCACCCGCCGCCTGGCGCAATTGTGTCCAGATGGTCGGCTACTCGGAAACTACTCCAGTGCCTTGCAGCTCCTCGGCTATCCTCAGCGGTCACCTCGCCCGTGCAGGTTACTCTTCGCCCGGGCGCTTCCATCAGCTTCCGGACCGCTGCACCCCTTGCGAAAAAGACGTGCGTTCGGTCATTTTCCCGATGCCAACTTAACAGACATCCTGCTATCCCCTAGCATCCAAACCACTTACAAGTAACCATTGACAGACGGTACCAATGTGCTATAATAGTTTTGTTAAGTCGGCACGATCCATCCGTGCCTTGCCAATCATGCGCCTCCGCCATGCGGTCCTTCTAACTGCCCACGAAGCAGAACCGCCCCCTCCCGCAACTTTTTTAGAATCAACACTTGTGGAAGTGTTCATTCTAAGCAACTTAAAACTCTTTAGAATGAACGCTCATTGGGAATGGCCACATTTTGCCCAATTTTGGTGCAATGTAAGCCCCTTTAGAATCAACACTTGCAAAAGTGTATCAAAACAAAGCACTTTAACTCCCTTTAGAATGAACACTTATGAAAAACAGGCCGGGTGGGGGGGGATGGTTAACTACGCATCCGATGAGGATGCGTATCCTGAGCAAGCGCAGCGAGTCGAAGGACCTCTCTTCACATCCGATCAAGTCTTTCTATCCCTTGCGACGAGCGTTGTCTGCGAGTCCCGATTCATCGGGAGGCGATGGTACATTCCGATCTTGTCGGAAGGGATCGCTCTTTCACGAATCACCGGTCACGAGTCACAGGCTTGCCCCTCACTCACCGTTCCGAAAACTCTAGCTTACGATGTTGGTTACGATCTCTGTTCCCGCCGCGTGCTGCTGCAAAAGCGCTCCGAGTCTTTGCGTCCAGCGTTCCAGATTCTCCGCCCCGCCGAAAGAAACAATCACCGCGAGGACTTCTTTCGTAGCGGCCGTCACCATCGTCCGTTCCGAATCACTGGTCGGGCTGCCGTGCGGCCCGGCGACATCGCAAAATATCGGCAACCCTTCCAGGTTCAAATCGTACTTGCCGATACCTTTGTACGTTTCGCCCG
>JBGQDD010000132.1:0-7973 GCA_041495665.1 Candidatus Acidiferrum sp. | reverse complement strand
TTCCTTTTTCTTTCTCGCCCTGCTCATTAATTAAGAGTACTAAAACGGTCTCAGGGATGTTGGCACGGAGGGCGTGAGCTTGAGCGCAAGGTCAGAAGGAAGATCGATTTGGAGAATATCTCTTCACGTGCCACATCCCGAGCGCCTACGGATGTGGACATGGTGACAGCTCGTGACTCGGTCGACTTCCCGACTGAGCGCCGAGATCGCAAGAGGGATGAGTAGAAACCGTTGCAATAGCTTCATACAATTTTAAAAGTAAACCGTCCCGCCTTCGAAGCCATGAGTCCCCTGCGTACGAGATGCTCACTCCCTATTTCGTCAAATCACAGAGAACTCGGACAGAGGAACAAAAGGGGGAGGCGCTCGGTAGCCTCACAAGCGCCTCCTCTACTACGTCAACGTAAACCGTACCTCACAGGATCACCTCCTTCTCGGCAGGAACGCCGATGTCGACAAGAATGTCGAGTGGTCCGAGTATAGCGCGGGATCGGGAAGATTTCAGAACAAGCGTTTCCTTAGCCTTTGGGTTTTGGCACTCGAAACCAGCTACCGATGAGTGCGTTTACCAGGCAGGGAAAAGATAAAATCAGCTCCAGCGCAGGGTGGTGATGGAATCCGCGGTCAGCGCTATTTTGGAAGTTTGGCCGCTGCACGCGACCGTCAACTCCTGCGCCTCGCCCGGATTCGTCAGCACCAGCACGATCGAACCGTCGGGATTTTTCGCCGCAGTGTGAAACACGCGCGAAGTCGCGGCGCTATACGGGATTCCCGTCCCAATTGCCAATGGTCCTGGCGGAACGACCAGTGCCCCGCTCACCGCCGGTGCGTCGCCGTTCGCGTCGCGCGAAGCGACAATCACAGCTCCGCGGCGAATTGCCCGCGCATACTGCACCAACGCCCAATACAAGCCCGCCTGTCTGATTTCTTTTGTCTCCGAATGAATCTGCACTAGCCCGCCGCAATCGAACGGACCGATGTTGGGCCGCCCGCGCTCATCGAGAGCCAGATTCCAAGTAGTGATGCTCTGCGGGCCGTTGGCCAGAATTCCGCTGAACGTCGCGCCCCACTTGCACCAGCTCGTCCAATAGTCAGGGAACTTGTAGTCGTCTCCTCCCTCGGTCCAGTGCATTTCCACGTCCGGAAATCTCTGCTTCACGTTACCCATCATCTCCGGGCTTCCCAGGTACCCGTGCCAGGCCACGGTGTTCACGTATTTCTTGAAGCGGGGATTGGAGAGTTGATCCAGCACGCGGCCCCACAAACTGTAATTGTGGTCGAGCATCCAGATTTTCGTGCCGCTCGCTTCGAGCAAAGGGCCGAGCGCTACCACGAGGCGCTCCTCGTCCTCTTGCGGCCAGGGACACGCGGGCATTCGGCCGCCCTGGTCGGCATCGATCTCGTTTTGGGGCGTCACGGCGCGCACGTTCACGCCCGCCGCCGCATAGGCCTCGACGAATTTCTGAAGGTAGCGCGCGTACGCGGGAATATTTTCCGGCCGGATGTTTCCGCCCAACATCGAGTTGCTGTACTTCATCCATCCAGGAGGACTCCACGGTGAGCCGAACAAAAACAGATCCGGATTCGCGCTGAGTGCCGCGCGCAAGGTGGGCAAAATGTAATCGCGGTCGTGGTCGATGCTGAAGCGCTTCAGCTCCGGATCGGCCGCACCGTCGTCGTAGGTGTATGCCGCGGTGCTGTAATCGCTCGCGCCAATCGGGATGCGCCCCATGCTCAGGGCATGCTGATCCTGCCCGAACATCGTGTGCAGGAGGTTCGCGCGATCGTTATCGCTCAGCCGCGCGAGCGTGAAGCACGAAGCATCCGTAAACGCCGCGCCAAATCCCAAGATCGTCTGCGCCGTCTTCGTCGGGTCCACCGTCACGTCTGCCGCTGCGGCTTTTTTCGCAATCTTCGTCCATGCAATCTCCGCCCCCGCCGCCAGCCGCTTCCCGCTCTTGTCGGTGACTTCTGTCTGCGCAGGCTTCGTCGGCGCCTGCGCCTCATTCGCTTCGACTTTAGCGTTTACCGTCACTCCTAACACTGAAGCCGCCGCCGCACCCATTCCCAGCCCCACATACTTCAAAACTTCTCGCCGTGTTGTCACGCTCAGCTCCCGGTTATCCCTGAATCATTCACGCGGCCCGCCAACCAAGGCGGTTTGCCTCGCCGGACAGCATACCGCAGAACTTATTATCTGGGCATCCCGATAAGTCGCGGAATCGGAAACTGACCGGCGGTGAGCGACGCCTGGCTTACACGGGCTAAAACGGGAATGACGATCGGGCGGAGATTGCGCGCTGCTGGTGCAGGGTGAAAAACCGCCAGCCGGGACGCTGGCGTTCCCGGGTTAGCTGGCGGCGGCTTCGGCGGAGTCGGCGGCTTTGCGGTGTTCGCGGATCATGGCGATGAGGGCTTGGGCGGCGCGGGGGAGGCTGCGGTCGCGGCGGTAGACGAGGCCGAGCTCGCGCCAGAGGTCCACGCCTTCGACGGTGAGCAGCTTCACTTCGCCGGCTTTCACATAGTCCTTGGCAAAACCCTCGCTGATAAAGGAGACGCCGGCATCGGCGGCGACGAAACGCTTGATCATGCCGATACTGGGCAATTCCATGGTGACGTGAATGCGGGAGCGGTAAGGGCGGAAGAGTTTGTCGAGCACCTGGCGGGTGAAGCCGGTGCGCGGGAAGATTAGCGGCTGCTCCGCGACCTCCGCCAAGGTGATCTTGGAGCGATGAGCGAGCGGGTTTCGCGAGCTAACCATGAAGCGCAAGCGATCCTTGTAAATGTGGTGCATCTTCAGATTGGGAGACTTGATGGGCAGCGTGACGATGCCCACATCCACCGAGCCGTCCTCGACGCGCTGCAGGATCTTGTGGCTGAAGTTGCGGTAGATGCTGATGTGCACCAGCGGATAGCGGCGCTGAAATTCCGCAAAAATATCAGGGAGCAGGTAGAGACAGGTGGCTTCATTGGCGCCGAAGACGATGGGACCCTGAACCACGTTGCCGCGGTCCGCAACGACCTGAATGGATTCGTCGCGCAAGCGAAGCAGTTTTTCCGCGTACTCGAAAAGAACCACGCCGGCGGGAGTCAGCTCGACGGACTTGGCGGAGCGGTCGAGGAGCTTGGCCTTGTAGGCTTCTTCGAGCTGGCGAATTTGCGCACTAACCGCGGACTGCGAGCGGAAGACTTTCTGGCCCGCGCGTGAAAAGCTCTTCAGTTTGGAAACGAAAACAAAAGTAGCAAGCTGATCGAAATCCATAGTCAGAGCGCCCGGCGAGAATTATAGCGGATTCTTCCTGCCGGAAGCGGAGTTAAAATCCTTTCTCTCAGGCGTGAAGCGCAGCTTGTGAAATTGGCGGGGCGGAAAGCGCCTGCAAAATCTGGTGACGATGTTTGAATCGGGCGAGAACGGGGCTCCAGGTGGCCTCCACCGTGCCCTGAAAGTGAACCGGCTGAACGCGCACCAACGGCAATCCCCCGCGCCGTGCGAGCAAGCGAGCCGCGCGAGGACTCGAGGTGAAGTGAAGGTGTTCCTCGAGAGTGCGCCGCAACCAGCCTTCTTCATCGGAATCGAGTTCGGCGAGGGTCACGAAATCGCGGTGAAGCACATCCTCGGCTTCGGCGCGCAAGACATAAGCAAGGCCGCCGGTCATGCCCGAACCGAAATTCAGGCCGAGCGGCCCGAGGATGATGGCCACGCCGCCGGTCATGTACTCGCAACCATGCTGGCCGACACCTTCGACAACGGCAAGAGCACCGCTGTTGCGGACAGCGAAACGTTCGCCGCCGCGGCCGGCAATAAAGAGCTGGCCGGATGTTGCACCGTAGAGCACGGTGTTGCCGGCAAGAACGTCTCCGCGCCTGGAAGCGGCAAGCCCCGCGGCGATGGCGATGGTCCCGCCGGACAGTCCTTTTCCAACGTAGTCGTTGGCTTCGCCCTGGAGCTTGAGGGTGACTCCTTCGGCAAGAAATGCGCCGAAGCTCTGGCCGGCCGCGCCATGAAAATTCTGCCTGATCTCTTCATCGCCGGGAAGGCAGTTCTTGCGCCTGCGCATCAGTTCCCCGCTCAGGCCCGTGCCAACGCTGCGATCGGAGTTCTGAATCGGCTGAGACTCATTCTGGAGCCTGAGCGCGGTATTGAAATGAAGTGATTCTTCAAGCGCCCCGACATGGAGGGCAGGCTCTTGCTGTGGCGCAACGCGATTCGAGGAAGAGATAGGCACAATCAGGAGCGGGTCCATACCCGAGCGGGCACTCAGGCGGTCGTACCAGCCGGTGAGCTCGCTGAGGGAGCGCACGCCGAGCTGGGCCAACCGATTACGGACTTCTTCGGCCAATGAAGTGAAATAGGCGATGACCATCTCCGGCTTGCCTTGAAATCGCGCACGGAACTTTTCGTCCTGCGTGGCGACGCCCACCGGGCAAGTATTGAGATGGCACTGCCGCGCCATGACGCATCCAATGGCGAGTAGAGAAGCTGTGCCAAAACCGAATTCATCCGCACCGAGAATAGCGGCCAAGACGACATCGCGGGCAAATTTCAGGCCCCCGTCCACGCGGAGAGAGAGTCGCGAACGGAGGCCCGCGCGAACCAGTGTGTCATGCGCTTCGCGCAATCCAATTTCCCAGGGAAGACCGGTGTTCTTGATGGAGGTCAAGGGCGAAGAGCCGGTACCACCGTTGTGCCCGCTGATGGTGATGACGTCCGCGCCGGCTTTGGCGACGCCCGCAGCGATGATGCCGACTCCGGCGCCGGAAACGAGTTTTACGCCGATGCGAGCACGCGGATTGACGGCGCGCAGGTCATGGATCAATTGCGCAAGGTCTTCGATACTGTAAATGTCGTGATGCGGCGGAGGCGAAATCAGCGGCGTGCCAGGCGTGGCGTGGCGGATTCTCGCGATGTATTCGCTGACTTTCTTCGCGGGCAGTTGGCCGCCCTCACCGGGTTTCGAGCCCTGCGCCATCTTGATTTCAAGTTCTTCGGCGTGGACGAGATAATCCGCGGTGACACCAAAACGGCCCGAGGCGACCTGCTTGATCTTGTTGGCCGCGGCCGGCTCGAAGCGATAGGTATTGGGATCTTCGCCGCCTTCACCCGTATTGCTCCGGCCACCAAGCTGATTCATGGCCAGCGCCAAGGTGCGGTGAGCTTCCGGGCTGAGCGAGCCAAGAGACATGGCCTGGGTGCTGAAACGCTTGACGATGGACTCGAGTGGCTCGACCTCTTCCAGCGGAACGGCGGTGTCCGGAACGGTGTCGAGCAAGTCCCGCAGGAATACGGGGCCTTGCTGTTCCGCTAATTCTTCAAACGCCGAGTAGGTCTTCGCACTGGGTGCGCGCACATGGGCGTGAAGCCGACGAACAACCTCGGGCGAACTGGCGTGAAGTTCCGCGCCTTTGCGGAAGCGGTAAAGACCGGCATCCACAAGATCACCGGATTCGCTGGAGAAAGCCGCTTGGTGCAAGCGCAGATAGTCCGAGAGGAGATCGTCCAGCGATTTCTGTCCGGGATAGTCAGCGGCATCTTCAAATACTTCGGCGCAGAGAGTCTCGGAAAGACCGACGATCTCAAAGAGATGGCTGTTGCGATAACTAGCGAGGGTGGAGACGCCCATGCGCGCGAGAACTTTGCGCAGCCCGGCGTTGATGGCCGCGCGGGCCTTTTCGATGCCGCCCGGTTCAAGGGATTCCGCAAACTCGTCCGCGAGATAAGGCACGACGGCGCTGGCGCCAGCCGCGACGAGCAGAGCCACATGATGGGTGTCAAAAACTTGCGCTGATTCGACAATCAGCGGCACATCCCACAAGCCTTCGCGAACCATGGCCTTCCACACCGCCGCGGTGGCGAGCAGCGCAGGCAGTGGTGCGCGATGGGCATCGATGGCGCGATCGGAAAGGAGGAGGAGCCCCGGGCGCCCGCTGCTGCTCAGAGGGGTAGTAGAAAGCTGAGCAAAACTGCAGCGCGCCCCCGGAACTCCAGTGGCGGCAGGAAAAGTAATATCGATCCGTTGCTCGGGTCCAAAAATCGCGGAGAGCTGTGAAAGTTGCCCCGCCGAAATCACGGGACACGGCAGGGTGATCCCATCTTTCAAGTGAACATCGAGAGACATCACGTGGGTTTCGCGCAACGGGTCGATCGGCGGGTTGGTGACCTGCGCGAACCGTTGCTTGCAGTAATCCCACAAAGTTCTTGGGAGCGCGGAAAGAAAGGCGGGCGGCGCGTCATCTCCCATGCTCCAGTCCGCTTCCTTGCCGTGGATTAGAGCGGAAAAGAGAATCTTGAATTGATCTTCGGTCCAGCCGGCAGCGCCGGCGACGCGCTTTGGTTCTTTGATGGGGACCGAGGGTGCAGCCGCCGACGCTGGCAGCATTCTTTGCGGAATCGCGTTGCGCGCCTGCTGGGTCGCGAGGCGCTTGAGGATGTCGCGCCAGCGCAAAAAGACGCCGGTGGCGGGATTGGCAAGAATCATCTCTCCGGGACCGAGCCGTTGGCGCTCGGCGATTCGCGACTCGTCCAGATCGACGAGGCCGGTTTCGGATCCGGCGATCAGCAGGCCGTCATGCGTCAGAGTGTAGCGCAGCGGGCGCAATCCATTGCGATCGAGCTTCGCGCCGACAAACTGGCCATCGGAGAAAACCAACGCGGCGGGGCCATCCCAGGGTTCGCTTTGCTGCGAAAGAGCGGTGAGCGCGCCGCGCACGTCGCGCGAAAGCAGGGGATCTTTTTCAAAGGCCGGAGGAACCATGGCGAGCATGGCTTCTTCCGACGACAGGCCTTCGAGCAGGCGCAACTCGAAACCGTTGTCAAAACTCGCGGAATCGCTGACGTTTTCTTCGAGAAGGGGGAACCAGGGTCCCACGGTAAGCCGCGAGCGAATTTCGCTTTCCTTGGCCCGCAGCCAGCGCCGGTTGGAGACAATCGTATTGATCTCGCCGTTATGCGCGACGTAGCGGAACGGCTGTGCCAGATGCCAGGAAGGCTGGGTGTTCGTTGAATAGCGCTGATGAAAAACGGCAAAGGTGGTTGCGAACGAAGGGTCGCGCAAATCTTCGTAAAACTGGGGGAACTGCCAGGGCGTGAGCAGACCCTTGTACACGATGGTCTGCGAGGAAAGCGAGCAGATATAGCAGCGCGGCGGCAAGAGCGATTCCGCGCGCTTTCTCAAAAGAGCAAGACGCCACTCAAATCGCGCCGTTGCCCGCGCGGGATGAAATGGTTCGACGAAGAACTGCCAAATTTCGGGCATCGTTTCGAGCGCCCGGCGACCCAAAGAATTGGTATTCACCGGCACCCGGCGCCATCCGAGGATGCGGAGGCGCTCGGTTTCCGCCGCGGCTTCAACAGCGGCGCGGGCTTCCTCAACCGCGGAAGCAGGAAGAAAGGCGAAGCCGACGGCGAACATTTCTGGCAGCTCAATTCCCTGCTCTTGAGTGCGGGCGCGGAAGAAGGCTTGAGGGAGCGAAGTGAGCAAACCGGCGCCGTCGCCGCTGGCGCCGTCGGCGTCGACTCCGCCGCGGTGGGTGAGGCGTTCTAGGGCGTTTAGGGCATGCTGAACAATGTCGTAGCTGGGAGCGCCGCCGAGGCGGGCAATGAAGCCGGTACCGCAAGCGTCGTGGTCGGGGTGGCCCCAGTTGGGGTGACGAGCCCGAGTGGACCTGGGCCGAGCATGCTGATGACCGCTCTGGCCTCGACCACGCTGATGGTACATACCAGTTTATTAAACGGGTGGGGGGTGGAAGTACAACGCAGAATTTTGATTCACTGAATCAAATTCTTGATAAGGAAGGTTTGGGCTGAGAAAGCGAGGACCGTTCTTGTGCTTGGAGTTCGGGCATATGCGCGGGAGGACGGCCAAGGGGAACCCTGTTGTCAAGCTGGGGCGCAGCATGCTGCGCCCCTACCGGATAGTGGGTCAGTTTCCGGTTAGACCGTTTCTCGGTACTAACCCGACCGGCGAGCTGATAAC
>JBGQDD010000131.1:0-7975 GCA_041495665.1 Candidatus Acidiferrum sp. | reverse complement strand
GTATTAAAGCTGTAGCTCACCCCTTCAGGGGTGAGGCTTTTCCGGAGCCCAGCCGCCCATGCATCCGTCAAGGAAATCTTCAACCCTTCGCCCGGTGGCTATAATTGCGAAAGGCAAATGCGTCTTGACCCGGTGATCCTCATGCGCACGATCTCCACGACAACCGATCCTAAACCTGGGGATATGAGCCCTCGCCTCTCCAGGGGTGTCCCCTCAGCTCCCGCAAATTCCCCTTGCCAAATCGATGTTCCTCTGGTACACTATGTTTCAAGTACATTGCTGGCCGCATCCGTAACCTCCCGCAGCCCCCATTCCGCTCTCAAAAAATGCCCGAAAATTGCACAATTCTTGTGCAGTGTAAGTCCTTTAGAAGCAACACTTACGGATCTCCTCGCAAGTGTTGCAAATAAAAGACTTACGGCATGGCTAAGCCCTTTAGATGCAACACTTACAAAAAACATAGAGGGGTGGGGGTACCCCGTTTGGCCTCCTTGCATCCACTTCCGAGTCACTCAAGAGCGATTCCTAAGGAGCGCAGATGCGTTTTGACACCGTAATTCGCAACGGCACGGTCGTAACCGCCACCGACACCTGCATCGCCGACGTCGGCATCAGCGGCGACAAAGTCACCGCCCTCGCCGCCCAGCTTCCCACCGAAAATGCCACGCGCATCGTCGACGCCACCGGCTGCTTGGTCATTCCCGGCGGCATCGACGTCCACACGCATCTGGACATGCCCTTCGGCGGCACCACCAGCGCCGATGATTTCCAGACCGGTACGATCGCCGCCGCTTTCGGCGGCACCACCACGCTCATCGACTTCGCCATCCAGTACAAAGGCCAATCGCTCCGCCAGGCCTTCGACACCTGGATGAAAAAAGCCCACGACAAAGCCGTCACCGACTACGCCTTCCACTGCATCATCACGGACCTCGGCTCCGCGCAGCTCGAAGAAATGGGCCAGCTCGTCCACGAAGGCGTCACCAGCTTCAAACTCTTCATGGCCTATCCCGGCGTCTTCATGCTCGATGATGCGACCATCTTCAAGGCCATGCGCCAGGCAGCGAAACACAGCGCCCTCATCTGCATGCACGCAGAAAATGGCGGCGCCATCGACGTGATCGTGCAGCAAGCCCTCGCCGAAGGAAAACGCGCGCCCAAATATCACGCCCTCACGCGCCCCACCACCGCCGAAGCCGAAGCCACTTCCCGCGCCATCGCCCTCGCCGAAATGGCCGGCGCGCCCGTCTACATCGTCCACCTCTCCTGCAACGAAGCGCTCGAAAAAGTCCGCGAAGCCCGCGACCGCGGCCTCCCCGCCTACGCCGAAACGTGTCCGCAATATTTGTATCTCTCGCTGGAAAATATGGATGCCCCCGGTTTTGAAGGCGCCAAATACGTCTTCACTCCGCCGCTCCGCGAAAAGTGGCACCAGGAAAAACTCTGGCAGGGCCTCGCCAAGGACACGTTGCAAGTCGTCTCCACCGACCACTGTCCCTTCTGCTTCAAGGAGCAAAAAGAACTCGGCAAGGACGACTTCACCAAAATTCCCAACGGCGGCCCCGGCATCGAGCACCGCCTAAGTCTGATTTACACCGGCGGAGTTCACGGAAAGCGCTTTTCCCCGAATCGCTTTGTGCAGCTCGTTTCCACAGCGCCCGCAAAACTCTTCGGCCTCTATCCGCGCAAAGGCACCATCGCCGTCGGCTCCGACGCCGACCTGGTCATCTTCGATCCCAACCACGAGGAAGTCATCAGCGCCAAAACCCACCACATGCGCGTGGACTATTCCATGTTCGAGGGCATCCAGATCAAGGGCGCGCCCAAAACCGTCTTTTCCCGCGGCCGTGCCGTCATCGATTCCGGCAAATTCGTCGGCCGCCCCGGCGCCGGCCAATTCCTCCTCCGCCAAACCTACGCCGGAATCTAATTCCCATCTCTCTCAAACGCAGCCAGCATTCCCGAATAACGATGCTATCCTGAGACGGATCGATCAAGCGCGGCGCGATCTAGTCTCTTCTTCGATGAAGCGACTTAGGCTGTTCGTGCCAGGTTTCAAGCATGGCTATGAATCCACAAAAGCAAGCCTCCGAACAACGAGCGACGAGTGGTTCTAGTTGGAAAGAATGGGCGGGACTTTTAGCCTTCATCTCTATCTCGAGCCTTTCGCGGTACTACGGCTGGGAATCGGTCGCTGGGTTCCTGTTGCTGCTCGTGGCGTTCCTGCTCTTCCTGTTGCTGCTCGCGCTGTCGCTCAGATTTCTTTGGCTGCGTTTTCTCCAGCGACGTTGGGTGACTCTTAGTGCTTGGTGGGTTTGTAAAAGAAGGCAGTGCGACTACTACCAGATTTATCAGGCGTATGGCACCCCTGATCTAACCCACGTGGGATACCATGCAGGGGAACGATTGGCCATCGAGCACTTCCTAATCCATTCTGAAAGCTCTGGCTCTTCCAAAGGGTGCGAAGTTTGCAGGAATTGGGCGGAACGTTTGCGAGGCGGATTCTGGGTCACATTGATGGCCCAGGAGATGGCCCAGGACGATCCGAGCAGTCCAGCCGATTTAGATAGGACAGATGAAATCCTAAGAACGAAGAAAAGGCAATTTGGATTCTTGGGAGGAACGCACGAGACGCCAGGCAAGATGGACTAGCCGAAACGGCCAGCAACCAGATTGGGGGCGACCGGCCCTCGTGAACAATGCGATGTTCTCGGAGTAAAGAAGGAAACATGAGGTGGATGAAAGTTTCTGTGTAGTTCGTCAGTTTGAGACCCGATAGCGCCCAGATCGAAAGCTTCCAACGTGAGTAATGATTCCGCTATCTTTGCAGTCTCGAATAGCCTGTCGAGCGTCATGTTTGTACCGGGGCTCTCTACCGTCCATGATTCCCCGGGCGTCACACTCATCTATGAATTTCTCGTAGAGTTGGCCATAGAGTTTGGATAAGTGGAAAATCTCGCCTTTGGATTGTTCCTTTATCCAGTTTTGGGCACGCAGTCGGATTCTATCGCTATCAGCCACAGGCATATCATTATAGATTTAGTGTTCAGAAAGCGAACAGTAAAGCTTTCATCATTCGGCCAGCGCGAGTTCTTTCTCGACGACCTCTTTGCGCGTCTGTACAAATTTGGCCTTTGTCTCAATACCCAGACGTCCGGCGTAGTAAAGCAATTTGTCTACGCTCTTGTTCGCAATCTTTCCATTCAGCAGTTCGCTCACACGCGGCTGAGGCTCCCCGAGGATGATTTGTAATTTCTTCTGCGAGTACTTTTTCGCGACTCTCAGGATTGCTTGGTATAGCTCGGCCTTGAACTTCAGCGCCGTTGCCTGTTCCGGTGAAAAACCGAGGTCGTCCAGCACGTTTCCGTTTGTTACATGGGTTGGCTTGTTACCCGTGCTTTTCATGTTTCTTCTCCTCTGCCAAACGCGCCTTCACGGCTTTGAGCCGGCGCTTCGCTGTCTCGAAGTCCCTTCTGGGCATCGTACGGCTCTTTTTTTCGAAGCAGTGAAGGACGTGGATCACATCGTTGATCCGCGACAAATAAACGACGCGATACCAGGCTCTCTCATCCTGATCTCGCAACTCAGATACCCCCGTGCCAATCGAAGGCAGGGGCCTATAATCAGCCGGTCTCTCGCCCTGCTGCAACTGCCAGAGCTGAAAACCCAGGTTCTGCCTGACGCCGTCAGGGAAAGATTGCAGAACGTCTTTGGAGTCGCCCTCCCAAACGACGGCTGCGTGTTGGGGCCTTTCAAGCTGGTCGCTCACGGAAAGGGACTATAGCAGGAAAGCCCATTCCAAATATACAATGAAATGTATATCACCGTCCACGGGAAAATCAGATGAAATTATCGAATTTCGGATGAAATCGGGCTTGCTTGACCCGTTTCGTCAGCCCCTGCTATTGTGAGAAGTTAACTTGGGCTCAGTGTACCTACTGAGCGCCAGGGCCTGCATACCGTAGGCATGCTCCTGTGGAGGGAGCGTTTTCGTCTCATGGGCCTGACCAAACTGGTAATCCGGGGCGCGCGCCAGCACAACCTCAAAAACATCAGCGTCGAAATCCCCCGGAACAGCCTCACGGTCATTACCGGCCTCTCCGGTTCGGGCAAATCGTCTCTCGCCTTCGACACCATCTATGCCGAAGGACAGCGCCGCTACGTCGAATCGCTCTCAGCTTACGCCCGCCAGTTTCTCGACCAGATGGAGCGCCCCGAAGTCGACGTCATCGAAGGGCTTTCTCCCTCGATCGCCATCGAGCAGAAAACGACCACGCGCTCGCCGCGCTCCACCGTCGGCACCATCACCGAAATCTACGATTACCTCCGGGTGATCTACGCCACCGTTGGCGTGCCGCATTGCCCCAACTGCGGCAAGTCCATCACACGCCAGTCCAGCGAGCAAATCGTCCAGTCCATCCTGCACGGTGAAATCTGCAAGCCCGACGACCGCATCATGATCCTCGCGCCCATCGTCCGCGGACGAAAGGGCGCTTATCGAAAGGAACTCGAAAAATTCGCGCAAGACGGCTACGTCCGCTATCGGCTGAACGGCGAACTCTTACCGCTCGACGATCTCCCGGTGATCGACAAGCGCAAGAATCACACCATTGAAATCGTCATCGACCGCTTGCTCGTCAAACAGGGCATCGCCGCGCGCCTCGAGCAATCCATCGCCACCGCGCTCAAATTGGCGAGCGGCCTCGTGACCGTCGCCATCGTTGGAGGCAAGGAACACACTTTTTCCGAAAAACTCGCCTGCCCCGATTGCGGCATCTCCGTTCCGCAACTCGAGCCGCGCTCCTTCAGTTTCAATTCGCCCTACGGCGCTTGCCCCGCTTGCAACGGCCTCGGCTCAAAATATGATTTCGATCCCTCCAAGATCGTCATCGATTGGACTCGCCCGCTTTTCGATGGCGGCCTCGGCCCGGGCTCTGGCTCGGCAATCCTCAAGCGCACGCTCGAACTTGGCGCTTACGCCCACGGCTTCTATCTCGAAACGCCGTTTGAGAAATTTCCGCCGCGCATCCAGAACATGCTCTTGTACGGTTACCCGCCGTCGAACGGTAGCGCGTCAGGCGAAAATGGTTCAGCGGAAAAAAAGCTCAAAAGTGAAAAGGGGTTCCGCTTCCCGGGCATCCTGAAGTTCCTCGAAAGAAATTTCGAAGAGTCCAACTCCGATTCCTACCGCGAGTGGATCACGCAGTACATGTCCGCCACGCTCTGCGGCATCTGCCACGGCAAGCGCCTCCGCCCCGAATCGCTCGCAGTCAAACTCGCGAGCTGGTCGCTCTCCGATTTCACCGCGCTCTCGCTCAGTGCCGCGCGCCCCGCCGTTGCCAAAATCCTCACGCACCTCACCGAGCGCCAAAAAGAAATCGCCGCGCGCCCGCTGGAAGAAGTTTCCGAACGCATCGATTTCCTGCTCGCCGTGGGCCTCGGCTATCTCAGCCTGGATCGTTCCGCCGCTACTCTCTCCGGCGGCGAAGCCCAGCGCATCCGTCTGGCCACGCAAATCGGCTCGCGCCTGCGCGGGGTTCTCTACGTTCTCGATGAACCCAGCATCGGCCTCCACGCCCGCGACAATGCGCGTCTCCTCGGCTCGCTCGAACAGCTTCGCAATCTTGGCAACACCGTCCTCGTCGTCGAGCACGACGAAGACACTATTCGCCGCGCCGATTTCGTCGTCGACCTCGGCCCCGGCGCCGGCAACGCCGGCGGCTACCTCGTCGCCCAAGGCAAGCCAGCGCAAATCGAAGCCACCGCGGCATCCCTCACCGGACAATACCTCAGCGGTGCCGCGAAAATCGCCGTCCCGGAAAAACGTCGCAGCCCCAACGGCAAAGCCATCCAAATCCTTGGCGCGAGCGCCAACAATCTCAAGGAAGTCGATGTCACGTTTCCGCTCGGCCTGCTTACCGTCGTCACCGGCGTTTCCGGCTCCGGCAAGTCCACGCTCGTCAACGACATTCTGTACCGCGCGCTCGCGCAGAAACTCTACCGCTCTTCCGAAGCGCCCGCCGCGCATCGCGAAATCCTCGGCGCCGACCAGATCGACAAAGTCATCGAGATCGATCAGGCCCCGATTGGCCGAACGCCGCGCTCGAATCCCGCCACGTACACCGGCGTCTTCGCGCCCATCCGCGATCTTTTCGCCATGCTTCCGGAATCGCGCGAGCGCGGCTACCGCCCCGGCCGCTTCAGCTTCAACGTCAAAGGCGGCCGCTGCGAAGCCTGCCAGGGCGACGGCCTCCGCCGCATCGAAATGAATTTTCTTCCCGACGTTTACGTGATGTGCGAAGTCTGCCGCGGCCGCCGCTACAATTCGGAAACGCTGGCCGTCCGCTACAAAGGCCATTCCATCAGCGATGTTTTGAATTTGCCATCTACGGATGCGCTGAAGGTTCTCGAAAATATTCCGCAGATTCAGCAGAAACTCGCAACCCTCGTCGAAGTCGGACTCGGCTACGTCACCCTGGGCCAGTCCGCCACCACGCTTTCCGGCGGCGAAGCCCAGCGCATCAAGCTCGCCCGCGAACTCTCCAAGCGTCAGACGGGCCGCACCCTCTATATCCTTGA
Organism: Candidatus Acidiferrum sp.; assembly: GCA_041495665.1. GTDB lineage: Bacteria > Acidobacteriota > Terriglobia > Acidiferrales > UBA7541 > Acidiferrum. The sequence continues at coordinate 1,396 of JBGQDD010000131.1, read as the reverse complement.
CGAGCCCACCACCGGCTTGCACTTCGACGATGTCCGAAAACTCCTCGACGTCTTGCAACGCCTCGTCGATCTCGGCAACACGGTCCTCATCATCGAGCACCACCTCGACGTCATCAAACAGGCCGACTGGATCATCGACCTCGGCCCCGAAGGCGGCGAAGGCGGCGGCCGCATCGTCGCGCAAGGTCCGCCCGAACTCGTCGCCCGCACCAAAAAATCCTACACCGGCCACGCTCTCGCCCGCGTCCTCGGTATCTCCAACAACGGTCACCACAATGGCAACGCAAAGTAGTCGAGTGCCGCAATCTCGCCTCTTTGTAGGGGCGCAGCACCGCTGCGCCCTATCTCGGCAATTTCACCCACACTTGGTATTGTGCCCGGTGCGCGTTAGAGTATCCCCGTCTCGATGAGCATCTACTCCATTCATCCCATCACGCTCGGCGCGGTGCGCACGTATCCGCTCGCCTCGCGCAAGAGCAAAGTGAGCATTCGTGACTTTGCAAAGTCCCCGGGCGCAAAAACCTCGCTCACAAAAGTTCTCGATTCACTTCCAAACATTCTTGCGGCCGAAGATCTCCGCCATTTACTCACCGCCATCCACAGTGCGCGCAAGCAGCGCAAAGCTATTCTCTGGGGCATCGGCGGTCACGTCATCAAGGTCGGCCTCGGGCCCGTCTTGATCGATCTGATGAAACGCGGCTTCGTTTCCGGAATTGCAATGAATGGCGCGGCGCTCATCCACGATTTTGAAATCGCCCTCGCCGGTAACACCTCCGAGGACGTGGAAGCCGGCATCGGCGAAGGCCACTTCGGCATGGCCGCCGAAACCGGCCAATACATCAACGAATTTGCCAAACTTTCTCACCGCATCCGCATCGGCTACGGCGAGGCGGCCGGACAATTTCTCTCCAGCGGCATCATCGAAGTAAAACATGCGGATTCCAGCGTCCTCGTTGCCGCTTACAAACACCGCATCCCCGTGACGATCCATCTCGCCATCGGCACGGACATCCCGCACATGCATCCCGCCGCCAGCGGCGCTGCGCTCGGCGATGCCACGCATCACGATTTCCGCCTCTTCTGCGCTCTGGTCGAGCAGATGCATCCCGGCGGCGTGTATCTCAACTGGGGCTCCGCCGTCCTCCTGCCCGAGGTTTTTCTCAAAGCGGTTTCCGTCGTCCGCAATCTCGGCGTTCCGCTCCGCCCCATCACCACCGCGAACTTCGACTTTATCCAGCACTACCGTCCGTTGCAGAATGTAGTGAAGCGTCCCACCGCGTCCGTCCCCGGCCGCGGCGGACCCGAATCGCACGGCTACGCCATCACCGGCCACCACGAGCTGCTCTTGCCGCTCGTCGCCGCCGCGCTGGCCACCGGCTGGCCAAGGAAATCGCAG
>JBGQDD010000130.1:0-7976 GCA_041495665.1 Candidatus Acidiferrum sp. | reverse complement strand
TTCCGCCGCATCCTGGTTGAACCCGATTTTCTCCGGGGTGAGATTCACACCAATTGGCTGGACGAATTGCTCAGCCGGTCGCAGTCCGCCGCGGCTTCTGCTGGCGAAAATCAGCCAGGGAGCTCCGCTTCCGATGCCGCCGCCATCGCTGCTGCTATTTGGCATGCGAACCAGTCGGACCGACACACTTCCCTGTCTGGTTCTTCCGCAGACCAGTCCTCCCGCTGGAAGCAGGAAGGCCGTCGTATGCAACTGGACCGCCTGCCATGAGATACGAAGTCCAACTCGCGTCTCCCTCCTCGGGAGAAAAAACGCGCGTCATTGAACTCGAACGCGATGCCTCCGGCTGGCGCGTGACGCTGGATGGCAGGCCGATGGCAGTCGACACGGTCGAAATCACTCCCAACACGCTCTCCATTCTGCTTGACGGCCAATCCTTCGAAATCAGCGTAACTCCGTCTTCGGACGGCCAACTGAAGCTCCAGACCGACACGCAGGAATTCACCGCCGAAGTCGTCGATCCTCGCGCCTGGCGCGGCCGCCGCCACGGCCGCGTCGAAGCCGAAGGCCGCCAGCAAGTCGTTGCGCCCATGCCCGGCAAAGTCGTGCGTCTTCTCGTCAAAGCAGGAGATCACGTCGAACCCGGCCAGGGCCTTCTGGTTGTTGAAGCCATGAAGATGCAGAACGAAATCCGCTCACCCAAGAGCGGCACCGTCGAGCGCGTCCTCGCCAGGGAAGGCCAGCCCGTCAACGCCGGCGAAGTCCTGTGTGTGGTCGCTTAAGCTTTATTCGATTTGTGGAATCTTATTCCACGCTGAAGTGGAACGCCCGGAAACCCGGAGGGAAAAGTTTCATTAATGTCCGATGGATCGCTGTGGCATGTTGGTTTTCGCCGCGTCGGGTAACTTGCCCGCCGCCTCGATGACCTGCTCCGCCAGGAAGTTCGTCACCCGCGCCCCATCCCGCGCGATGGCCAGATACGCGAGACGCAGCAATTGCTCCTTGCGGTTGCGCAGCGTGTCGCGGATGGTTTGCTGCACTTGGGGTTCGGCTATGCCGCGCAGCCCGGGGGATTCGCGGGTAATGAGCTTCAGGATCAAGATGCGCGTGCCATCTTTCGGTTGAACCTGAATCGGCGGGCTGACTTGCCCGGCCTTTAATCCCACCACGGTCTTTTTCAGCGCCGGGTCGGATTGGTTCAGCGCCGATTCCGGAACGTAGCCCAGGTCGCCGCCCGTTCCCGCGGTATTTATGTCTTCGGAATAATCCATCGCCAATTGTGCGAAGTCCGCGCCGCTGTTCAGCCGGTCCGTCAGCATTTTGATCTTCCGCTGGGCTTCGGCTTCGTTGGTTGCGTCGTCGTTCTTCCGGTTGCGGATCTGTTGTTCTTTCCTGGGTGTAACCAGAATCTGCGCAATGTGATACTGCGGCTCCGCCACGTTGAACTGCGCTTTGTTCGCGTTGTAAAAATCCGTGACGTCCTGGTCGGTGATTGAAATTTTCGCCACCACTTCGCGGTTCAGCAATTTCTGGATCGAAAGCTGGCGCCGCAACTCGAGCTTCAGATCCGCCACCGACATGGCCTGATCTTTCAGCCGCCGCTGAAATTCGTCTTCGGTGTACGGGCTCTTCAGCTCGGTGAACTTGTCTTCGACTTCGCCGTCGCTGGCCTCGAGGTTCAGCTTCTTCGCTTTTTCCAGCAGAATTTCGTTGTTGATCAGCTCGTCGAGAACGTTCAGCTTCTGCGACAGCGATTCTTCCTGCGAAGGCTCCTGCCCCTCCGGGTTTACCCGCGTGCGATAGTACTTGTCGACTTCATCCCGCTTGATCTCTTTCCCGCTCACCACCGCCCACACGTCGGGCGCATGCCGCACTTCCTTGTTGCAGCCCGCGGCAGCAGCGAACAGCATCACCGCCAGAGGCAGCCATGCTGCAGCGCGCTTCACTCCCCTTGAGTGCTTCATCGGACGCCCCACGGAACGCAGATTCGCAACGGTCAAATTCAAGTTTGGAGGCTCAGGCGGCTTTCTTTACTTTGCCGGCGCGGATGCACGCCGTGCAGACTCGCACTTGCTTCCTCACGCCCGCCACCACCGCGCGCACGCGCTTCAGGTTCGGATTCCACCGGCGCCGCCGCGTGTTATTCGCGTGGCTAATCACGTTTCCAAAATGCGGCCCTTTGCCGCAGAACTCACACTTCAGTGCCATTTTTCTTCCTGCTTTAGTTTTTATTTGGGCTTGGGTTTCCTGCTCGAAATGCCGCCAAACCAAGCTCCTCATTCTAACAGACCCTTTACCTCCGGCAAAGTACGCCTTTTGTATCCCGGATGATTCTCCGGTACAGCTTGCATCATGGTTTTCCCCTGCCACCTCCATTCAGACACCTGTTCTCTCGTACGGGATTCGAACGCGCGCCGCGTACCAGTAACTCCCCCGATCGCATTGAAGCTATAGGGTTTGCCGGCAAAAAGGAGTGCTGCTGGCCGCCCGTACCATTGTTGACCTCGTCCCCCCCAACTTAACTTGCCCCTTAGCGTGCGCCAAAGGCTGCGCGCTCGCGTGACCCATGAACGATTCGTTGGACAACATCTCCGGGGCTCCTCAGCCCGCTCCACACGTGGAAGCGGAAACTCCGAATCGCATGCCTCGTTACGTCTCGTTCCTGATTTTGCTCGCCGCGCTTTCCACCCTCGCCGGTTATCAAGTTGCGCGCTTTGAAAGTTCTGGGCCGAGATGGTTGCGCAGCACCCCGTTGCCCGCCTCTGCCCCCATCCAGCCGCCCGCCCTCAAGCCTGCCTCCAACCCGGGAGCGAATAGCACCGACGTTGAAGCAATCAGCCACTTGGCACCCCAACAGCAGGCCGAGCGCCTTCTCGAACTTGCCATCCACCGCCCCGACCAGTCTCTCGGCTTGATCCACAAGAATCTGGATTCCTGGCGTGGCCACCTGGAAGACACCGATCGGCTCTTCCATCTCGTGCTCGCGGCTCTGGACTCCAACGATCCTCGCGTGCGCGTCGCCGCGGTGGAAATCGATCTCGTCGCAAACAACCTGATGAAATCGCCGCAAGGCCTCGCAAAACTTCTCAATCAAATTCATAACGATCCCGGCGGCCGCTATCTCGCGCTCTGGAGACTCGGCGCCCTCGGCAATCGTGGCGTCGAGCCCGCCACGGTATTGACCACACTCCTTCGCTACTCTCGCGATCCGAATCAGCAAACGCGCTTCTGGGCCGTCGAGGGATTGGCCATGCTGGGCACCGCGGAATCCATCGACCCGCTTCTTTCCATTCTAGCCCACGATCCCGCAAAACAAGTTCGCGAACGCGCCGCCTCCAACCTCGCGCGTTCCGGCATGCTCACGGGTGAGCAGCGCCTGACCGCCGTTCCCCAACTCCTGAATCTCCTCGACGACGATTCCCTCGAGCCCGCGACGCAGGACTTGGTCTACGCGTCTCTGCAAACCATCACCGGCGCCTCGTTCGGCAAAGACCCCGATGCCTGGCGCGATTGGTGGGCCCATCATGACCGCCCCGAAACACCTCACCGCGTTCCAAAAAATCTTTTCACCACCTAATTGCTGGCCTGCTACAACTCCCACCCCTTGCGGCGTTCCGGAGCCACGAATTTCTGTTCGGCATCCGAGTTGAGCACCTTCAGATTCGCGCGATCCCAATTCAGTTTTTGTCCGGCACGCACCGCGACGTTGCCCAAAAGCAGTGTCTCCGTGACCATTCCTGAAAACTCAAAATTTCCTCCAGGCTTGACCTTGCCTCCTTTGCAGGCATCCAGCCATTCCCGCTCGTTGCCCGGAGAACGCGGCAACGCCTGCGGCGGCTGTTTGTAGGCGTCCATCTTTGCCTGCGGAATCAGTTTCGGGTGCGCGCCGTTGAACCCGCACAGAATCTTGCCGCGGTCTCCCACGAAGAGCAGCCCTTCGTCCTCTTCTTCCTCCTCCACCTTCATGGGACGGTTTTCTTCCAATTCTTCCGGGCGCGGAGGCTTCAAGCCGCCGTCATACCACGTGAATTTTACGGCGGGCATGTCGCCACGCGCGGCGAAGTTGTATCGAATGATCGAAGCCAGCGGGTAGGTCTCCTCGTAGCGCTCGCTCGAACTGGCCTCCACGCTCACGGGCGCCTCCAGCTTCAACACGCGGAAAATCGTGTCATAACTGTACGAACCCATGTCGCCCAACGCGCCACACCCAAAGTCGCCCCATCCGCGCCACACAAAAGGCACGTAGGCACGGTTGAAAGGACGTTCTGCCGCAGGACCCAGCCAAAGATCCCAATCGAATCCATCCGGCACAGGTTGCGCTTCCTTCGGCCGTTCAATGCCTTGTGGCCAGTATGGTCGGCTCGACCAATTCACCACTTCCCTCACCGGGCCGATGGCCCCGTCCCAAATCCATTCGCACAATAAACGTGTCGCTTCCGACGCTTGGTTTCCCACGGCAATCTGCGTTGCCACGCCTGTCGAGCGCGCGATTTCCGCCAGTCGCCGCGCTTCATAGATCGTGTGCGTCAAAGGTTTTTGGCAGAAAGCATGTTTGCCCTTCTTCATGGCCGCCGCGGAGACCGCCGCGTGCAGATTGTCCGTCGTGCACACCACCACCGCATCGACGCCCTTTTGCTTTTCGAGCAGCTCGCGATAGTCGCTATACGCCGCGCAGCCACTGTATTTCCCCGAGGTCTGCTGGGATCCGTAATACGCGTTCACAATCTGCTGACACGGCTCGCGGCCCGCCACGCCGCTCGTTACTTTCATCGAATGCGTCAACTGAATCGGCTGATCCGGGCTCAGCCAATCCCAGCCAGTGTCCACGCCAAGCAGTTTCCGCACTGAATTGCAGAATTCGTGGGTATCCCATTGCGGATGGTCTGCGCTGCCCTTATTCGGGTCGCAGACCGCCACTCCTTGTACATCCGGCTCCTTCAAGAAGTGCAGCATGACGCGCAATCCCTGCGAGCCCACGCCAATGAACGCAATGTTCACCTTGTCGCTCGGCGGCACGAATCCCGGCCCGCCCAGCACATGACGCGGCACGATCGAAAAAGCCATCGCCGCCGCGGCACTCTGGCCCAGGAACTTGCGCCGGCTCAAACGCAATTCGAATGGTCCTTGGGCACGATTCTCTTTTTTCATTTCTGCACCTCGATGGCGGAATTCTAAAGATATTCCAGCAACAGGTCGATAATTCCCTGAACGCCTGCATATGGCTCCGGCCCGGAGTATTCAATCGAATAGACGCCGCCGTAGCCCGCGGCTTTCGCAATGTCCACACAACTCTTGACGTACTCCGCCGGTCCATTCGCGTACTCTTTGTTGGCCCGTGCTTTTGCATGGCACACGAATTTCGCGTAAGGAAACAAAACTTGCAGGCCGCGTTCGCGTGTTTTTCTGTCCGGAAAATTCCCGAAATCCGGCAGCGCCCCAAACCATTTCCTACCCACCTGGTCAAAAATTCTCGCTAATTCTTCCGGATGTTCCGAGCCTACCCCGCCGTGGTTTTCCACGATGACCGCAATGCCTTTGGTGGCTCCGTACGCCGACAATTTTCGATACGATTCAACCGTCGGGTTCAAATCAGAAGGGTTGATCTTCCCGGGATCGCAGCGCACTGATTTCGCCCCGAGTTCGTGCCCAATGTCGATCCATTTCGAACAGGCCGCGATGATGCGGTCGCGCAGCTTCGCATCAGGGTCGGAGAGCCCGGCCCCTAATTCCAGCTCATCAATATCGACCGGAATGTTCACCAGGTGCGAGTGTGCTTTCTCCAGCCGCCCTTTCACTTGTTGAATGTAAGCGGCGCTCGTGGAAGCGAAATGAGGAGCCACGAACTCCAGTTCGTGCACCTGGTAGCGATCCGCGATCATCTCCGGAAAATCGAGCATGTCGAGAGTCGTGCCAGCGGGTGCATTGTCATCGCGCGTGGAGGGAAAAAAGTTGTGAAAACTCCACGTCGATACGCCAATCCGTTTACGGTTGGGATTCTCTGCTCCCAGGATCAGCCCCGGCCCCAGCAAACTACGGGTCGTCCATCCCGCAACCGCTCCGGCCGACCGGGCAATAAATTCGCGCCGTTTCATGCTGTTGCTCCTTGAATGCGCCCCGCGCTTACGATAGTGAACTTATTGCCAAGTCTTCGTTATCTCCACGGCTGAAGGTAGTCCCGTCGGGCGATATATTAATTCGATTCAAAGCTCAAAGATATGATGAAAATTGAATTCCTTCTTCTCGTTCGGCCAGCAGCTTAGAAGTAAAGGCTGACAACCACCCTACGGCAAATCCGCGATTCCTGCGAGCACGCCACCAAGAAAGTTCGCTCAATCGTCCAAAACGGTGCGCCCTCCGGCTGCCGTCGTCACCGTGGAAATGCCGTCCGCTCTCCTCGCCTTCTGATACCGGAAGACTTTTTCGAGCGTCCATGATAAGTAGATATCCTCGGTCCTCGCTCCAGAGGAGGTCCCATGAAACGCCGCGAATTTCTCCATCGCACTGCTTGCGCCGTCGGCGCCGCGTGGCTCCATTCGTCCGCACTCGCCCTGCGTGCCTTCGCTCTTCCCGCGCTCTCGCGCAAATTTGCGGCTTCCGACACCGTCACCCTCGGCAAGACCGGCATCCAGACCAGCCGTCTCGCTATGGGCACCGGCACGGTCGGCTCCGGCCATCATTCTCATCAGACCGCCCTCGGCGTAAAGGGTCTCTCCAACTTGCTTCTTAACGGCTACGATCACGGCCTGCGCTTCTTCGACTCCGCAGATTCTTACGGCAGCCACCCGCACGTCGCCGAAGCCCTCAAGCATGTGCCCCGCGACAAAGTCACCGTCCTCACCAAGACCTGGGCCCGCGACCCCGTCTCCGCTCGCGCCGACCTGGACCGTTTCCGCCGCGAACTCGGCACCGATCACATCGACGTCTGCCTCATGCATTGCCTCACCGAATCCGACTGGACCGACCGCTACCGCGGCGTCATGGACGTTCTCTCCGAAGCCAAGCAGAAGGGCATCATTCGCGCTCACGGCTGCTCCTGCCACAGCATCGCAGCGCTTCGCTCCGCCGCCAAATCTCCCTGGGTCGATGTCGATCTCGTGCGTATCAATCCCGTTGGCGCGTACATGGACGCCGCTCCCGATACCGTCGTCAGCGTCATCCGCGAGATGCGCGCCGCCGGCAAAGGTATCGTCGGCATGAAAATCCTCGGCCAGGGCGACCTTCGCCACCGCCAGGACGAAGCCCTCAATTTCGCTCTCGGCCTCAATCTCCTCGATGCCTTCACCATCGGTGCCGAATCCCAGTCCGAGCAGGAAGACCTCATCCGCCGCATCGCCGCCGCCGCGTAGTCCCACTAGGCGTATAATCTCTTGCCAGTACGGCAGGAGGTGCCGACATGGCCAAGACGAAGCAATTCACAATCGCTATTGATAATCAGCCTGGTGCAGTCGCCGGAATCGCGAAAACCCTTGGGGATGCCAAGGTGAATATTCTCGCTCTCTTGGGTACCGCCCAAGGCACGGCGGGATCGGTTCAGCTCGTAGTCGACGATTCCCGGCGCGCCAAGAAGGCCCTCGACGCGGCCCGCATCGCGTACCAGGAAACTCCCGCGGAAACCTACGATTTGCCCAACAAGCCCGGTGCGCTGGCGCAATGTTTGGACAAGCTCGCGGCGAAAGGCGTAAACCTGAATTCGATCCACGCCACCGCCGCCAAAGGCGGCAGAAAAGCCGTTGTTGTCTACACTGCGGAAGCCGCCACAAAAGCTGCCATCGCCACTGCGTAGGAGCATCTCGCTCCTTCCGTAGTCTTTCCGTCCGTCGGGCGCGGAGTGTCCGCTCCAGGCGAGCGTGCCGTAGTTCTGTCGTTGGACCCTGAAAGAAATGAAACGAGAATAAGCCGAAAGGTTTTCATGGACACCATTATGAAGAAAACACGTTGTCTGGCGCTGTTCCTCTTCTCCGGATTTCTTTTTTGCA
>JBGQDD010000129.1:0-8016 GCA_041495665.1 Candidatus Acidiferrum sp. | reverse complement strand
GGGACGCGGCGGGCTTTGCGGGAACCGCGTCGGCGGATAGAATGCCAGTTTCTGCATGCAAGAGTTCGGGAATCGCTCGTTCGAACGAGGAGGGAACATGCCGCACGTGCAAATTACCTGGGTGGAGGGCCGGACACCGGAGCAAAAACGGAAAATTGCGGAGCGCGTCACAAACGTGTTGATCGAAGATGGCAAGGCCAAGCGCGAAAATATTCACGTGTCGTTTCACGATGTTCCCTCAACGAATTACGCCGAAGCCGGCGTGCTGGTGGTGGATCAAAAACGCACGCCGTGAGCAGGTAACAAGCAGTAGGATGTGTTCTATATCCTTCCGTCGAAAAAGCGTCGGTTTGGTTCTGTGTTGGCGAGCAGTAGCTGAAGAGGAGAGCCCCCCATGGCTAATCCCCTGGATAAACAGCTCGAGCGCTGGATTTCCGCTGGAGTTGTGGATGCAAGCACGGCCGCGCGTATTCGAACGTTTGAGGAGTCGCAGAGGCCGAGCGAGCGCCTGCGCTGGCCTGTGCTGTTGGCGGTGGCGCTGGGCGGAGTGCTGCTTAGCGCAGGGGTGCTGCTGTTTGTGGCCGCGCATTGGGACGAGCTCTCGCCGGCCTGGCGATTCACGCTGGTCCTTTTCCTCGTGGCAGTTTTTCCAATCGCCGGGGCTCTGACACAGGAGCGGTTCTCTGCGCTATCAACGACGTTCTATGCCATCGGAACCATTTGCGTCGGCGCGGGGATTTTCCTGACGGCACAGATTTTCAATCTGCAGGAGCACTGGCCGAGCGGGATTCTGATGTGGGCCATCGGCGCGCTTGCAGGCTGGCTTCTGTTGCGGCATTGGACGCAGGCAGCGCTGCTGGCACTGCTTGTGCCCGCGTGGCTGGCCGGGGAATGGGAAGTGCGTACCGAGGGTTTTGCCGTCAGCGACCGGTTGCTCACGGAAGGGTTGGTGCTGATCGCAATTACGTACCTGAGCGCAAGAACGAGCCAAGAAGATTCCAATGCGCGGCGGGCGCTGGCGTGGATCGGCGGACTTGCAGTGTTGCCTCTCAGCGTGTGGGCGTTCGTCGAAGGCCGAGAATACTGGGGATGGTGGCAGAATCGCCCGCAAGCTTTGCCTCTGCTGCACATCACCGGTTGGGCCATTGCGATCTGTGGGCCATTGGCACTGGCCTTCGCTCTGCGGAGAAGCGCGGCATGGACAAATGCAATTGCGGCGGTCTGGGTCCTGGTGATTGGGACATTTCACTCCACGCGTGGGGATACCGGTGGAAACCTGTCGATATTTGCGTGGAACTCGCTTGGCCCGTATTTTTGGGCCGGAGTTGGAGCGCTCGCGATGGTGGGGTGGGGACTGCTGGAGCGCCGGCGCGAACGGATCAACCTGGGAGTCGCAGGGTTCGCGCTGACCGTTCTCATTTTCTACTTCTCGGACGTCATGGATAAGCTGGGCCGCTCGGCGAGCCTGATCGGGCTGGGTGTATTGTTCTTGTTCGGCGGATGGGCGCTGGAGCGAGCGCGGCGGCAACTGGTCGCGCGAGTCGCGGGAGGAACACAATGAGTCCGTCGCGGAAGGGGATCATTCTGGCGGCGCTGCAGTTGGCGCTTGTCGCAAGCCTGGCAGCGAAATATGCAATCGATCGCGCGCGATTTCCGCGCGTTTGGGCGCAGACGGTGGCCTACGATCCCGATCTGCCGATTCGCGGCCGGTATTTGAGCGTGCAAGTGCTCGTCGATGCGGATGGTGTGTACGGAAATTCCGAACTGCCAAAAGGCAATCAAAGCAATTTTTGGAGTGAGCAGAAGGATATTTATTTGCACGCCGAGAGCGGACACCTCGTGGCAAGTCCCGCTCCCGCGCCGACAGGACTGCGCGTGACGCGATGGAGAACGCGCACCGGAGATGTAGCGACGGCGCTCAGCGAGCCAGTAGCTTTCTTTTTGCCGGAGCACGCTATCGATCCGTCGCGGCGCCTGGCAGGCCAAGAATTGTGGATCGAGGTGACGGTTCCGGCAAAAGGCCCGCCGCGGCCGATCCGGCTGGCGCTGAAACGCGGAGACACGTTTACACCGCTCGAACTCAAATGAACTGCGGACCGGCCCTTTGCGGGAAACATGAGGACCGATCCGCCTCATACGATGGAACGCCGGCGAATTGCTCTGCTATCAGGCGCGGGCGTCGCGGCGAATCATGGACCAGTCAAGGAAGTAGCCGATTCCAACCGCGAGGGGAATAATGCCGAACGCGGCAGCCGTCCAGATGTCACGATCCGCCTGGATGCTCGCAATCAATCCAAAAGTGGCGATGTAGCCGATGGCTCCGCTGACCAGCAGGATGCCCGCACGGCGGGAACGCGCCGCCTGGTTCAATTCAGGCTCCATCGGAATGTCGACTCCGCGGGCAATCGCCGCGAGCCGCTCTTCGCTGCGCAGCCTGCGAACTCGGTAATAGGTATACAGCGCGCCGAGGGGAACTCCCATTCCCAGAATCACGGCCACTAATCCAATCAATTCTCCGCCCATGGTGTGCTCCTTCTCTCTCTATTAAGCGCCTGTAAGGCGCGTTTTATTGGGGGAACCGCTTTCAATAGGAAGTACGCGGAGCCGACGAGAAAAGTTCCCGGAAATTGGGAAGAACTCACTCGAAGCACTCCGAGCGCCAATGAAGGCAGCGCTCGTCAGATAGTCACTTGATTTCGTGGATCTGCATGGAGGAGTCGATGGCGAGATTGGGGTAGCGAATGGGGGAGCCGGCGGGTGCGCGCAGATGCCGCGCTGAAGCGGTGAAATCACCTCCGGAACATTCAATGGCGTAGGAATAACCGTCGCGCTCGGTACGGGTCATGGAAAGCGAATTGGAGGAGATGAGTTCGTCGAGAGCAGCGCAATGCCCGTTCGTGGCGATGTAGCCGCGTTCCGCCTGGGCGATCTGCAGGAGGTCGCTTCGAACACCCGTCAGGCTGATGGCCTGCGTCGGGGCCGTACCGTTATCCGCGGTTGGCATGCTCTTCAAATAGAAGTGATACACGACAAAGAGAAGGGCGGCACCGACCAGAACGCCAACAAGAGAGCGCATAAATGAATTGTGGCGCGGCCCGCGGCGCACTACAAGCGGGACTCGCGACGAGTTGCGTTAGGAAACAACGTCCCCCATTTTCGCCCGGAATCGCAGCCGCTCTGTTAGACTCCTGTCTGCCGCCGAATTTCCCTCTCCGGTGTAACGACCCCCTTCGGACCGACGAATGAACACGACCGCGCCGCCGCTCGAACTGCAGGCAATCGAAAAGCTGAGAGAAGAAGAACTCGAAGAGGCTCGCGCGATCCAGAGCGTGATGCTCCCCGCGGAATCGCTGCGCGCCGGCGCGGTGATGATCTCGCACGAATTCCAGCCCATTGCCGCGGTGGGCGGCGATTTTCTGGATTATTTCCAACTCACGGACGGAAGTATCGGATTGTACCTGGGCGATGTTTCCGGCAAGGGGCTGCCAGCCGCGCTGTATGCTGCGCTGGCGGTAGGAACATTGCGCGGCGTACACAAGACGGGCACCTCACCGCACGACGTGCTTGCGACTCTGAACCGGCGGCTGATGATTCGCGGCATGCCCCGCAGGCACACGGCCATCCAGTATGCCGTCTTCGATCCCTGCAGCCACGAGCTGCAAATTGCCAGCGCCGGCATGCCCGGGCCCTTCCACCTCTGCGCGAATGGCTGCCGCAATCTGGAACTCACCGGGATCCCACCGGGCTTATTCGCCGCCACGAGCTACGAAACGCTGACCTTGCAATTGCAGCCGGGCGATTCGGTGCTCTTCTGCACGGATGGGATCACGGATGCATTTGACCGCGACGGAGAACAGTTCGGAATCGAGCGGCTGCAAGAGCTTTGCGCCGCCGAGCGGATGGCTTCGCCCACAGAGTTTTTGAGCCGGGTCTTCGCCGCTGTCGAGAGTTTTGCCCGCGGGCGGGAGCAGCATGACGATATGGCTGCGGCCCTGTTTCATTTTTGCGGTTGAGTGATGCCGGCGGCGTGTGCTCACAATAGCATGTAGAGAGTGGGCAAAGGGCTCCCCGTTTGGCGTTGACAGGCCCGGCGCTCTCCAGTATCTACGATAGATACAGACTGTAAAACTAGGAGGGTCCTTGATGAAGACGAAGTCCCCGTATGCCTTTGGGCTGGCCTTATTGCTTTCGTTGCTAATCTCGATCCCGGCGGACGTTTGGGCCGCGCCACAGGCCGCGGGCCAGCGCGCCGGTGAAGTCTCCCGCGTCATTCCGGCCGTGAACATCGCTCGCAGCGGGAAAACCATCACTGCGTCGGCGAAGACCGCGGTCGATTGGCAAGACCTCGTAAATACCCAGGTGAATGGGCGCGCGCGCGTCGCGCTGGACGACGGTTCCGTTCTGAATGTGGGTTCGGAGTCGTCCATGAAGGTGGTCAAGCACGACGCCGGAGCGCAACAGACCGAGCTGGAGCTAACTTATGGGAAGCTCCGGACGCAGGCGCAAAAGATCGCCAAGCCAGACGGAAAATTCGAAGTGCGCACACCGGCAGGCGTCGCTGGCGTGGTGGGAACCGATTTCTTTGTAGAGTTTGTAAACAACCAGATGAACGTGATCGCCTTTGAAGGGCTGGTGAAGGTCTGCAACCTGGCCGGTGTTTGCGTGCTGGTCAAGGCCGGGCAGATGACCAGCGTGCGCAGTGGAGACAATTCGGCGCCCCTGCCACCGACGCAGGCCACGCTCGACCTGCTGGTGGCCACGAGCAAGGATACCGACGTAAGCGGACAGTTGGGTGTCCAAGCCGTAGGCCCGCACCTGGGCACGTGGGTAACTATCGGAATCGTAGCAGGAGCTGTCGGAGTTGGTTTGGGTGTCGGGCTGACGCGAGGAGGCACCACCACGACGCAACGCGGCTGCAAACCGAACCCGCAAACCGGGCTGTGCCCCTAATCTACGGCGATCCTGTAAGGAGACTGGATTTTCTGGCCCTGGCTGCTGCGAGCAGCCAGGGCTTTTTCGTCTTGCTGGCACCAGGATGCGGGGAGTGCATGCAACGAATCGGACGGAAAGGCCGTCGAAGAAGTGTTGCCTGAACGGCAAGGATGTGCCTGTTCGGCGCTTTGTGAGCTTCCGCCCGGTGGCGTACACTGAATGTTTCGCGGTCGCATCTAATTCCGAGTGAGGCATCCTTTGACCACATCGATTCGTAGTCGCGTGATTCCTTTCCTTTGCGCGCTGACTTTGCTTTCCGCCATGGCGCAATCGGCGCTCGCGGCGCCACCCGATGCCCAGGCGAAGCGTTCGCCGCTGCTCGCGGCACTGCAAGCGGAGCTGGAACGCTCGATGAAAACGCTGAGCGCGCTGGATCCTCCGACCTACTACATGGGCTATACAGTCACGGAGACGCAGCGCGCGGATGTGTCCGGTTCGAACGGGGCGCTGCTCAACAGCAACGAAGCGCGCAACCGCTGGCTGGAAGTTTCGGTTCGCACCAACAACTACGATCTCGACAACACGCACAAGGTCGGCGAGCGACAGATGGCCAGCGGCGGGCCGGGCGCGCCCGTACCGATCGACGATGACGCCGAAGTTTTGCGCCGGACGATTTGGCTGGAGACCGACAAGCAGTACCGGGCGGCATCCGAAGCGCTGATCAAGATCAAGACGGGCAAGGAAGTAAAAGTAGAAACAGCGGAAGGTCGCGCGCCGGATTTTTCGAAGGAAGAGGCCCATACCTTCATCGGGCCGCAGGTTTCCATCGCCGTGGACCGCAAGCCGTGGGAGGAACGCGTCCGCGCGTATACCAAGGCGTTTCGGGAATCGCCGGCGATCATCAATTCCATCGTGACATTCGCGGCACAGGCGCAAAATGCCTACCAGGTGACCAGCGAAGGGACGCAACTACAATTCGGGCAGATTCGCTACCGGCTGGAGCTGTTCATCCAGGGCAAGGCGCCCGACGGGATGGATATCGAC
Source organism: Candidatus Acidiferrum sp. (assembly GCA_041495665.1). Taxonomy (GTDB): domain Bacteria; phylum Acidobacteriota; class Terriglobia; order Acidiferrales; family UBA7541; genus Acidiferrum. The sequence continues at coordinate 2,040 of JBGQDD010000129.1, read as the reverse complement.
CGCTACTACAATTTTGATTGGGTTGACGCCAAGGACACGCCGGACGACAAAGCGGTCTACGCAGCGGAAGCGACGATGCGCAAGGAATTGGAAGGGCTGGTCGCCGCGCCCATCAACGATCCGACCGTCGGGCCGGCATTGCTGACGGGACGCGCCGCGGCGGTGTTTTTCCACGAAGTCTTCGGCCATCGCGCCGAAGGCCATCGCCAAAAAGACGTGACCGAGGGACAAACGTTTTCGAAAAAAGTGGGCGAGCAGATCCTGCCGGATTTTCTGAGCATCACCGACGACACCACCATGAAAAAGCTTGGAAAGCAGGACCTTCTGGGCTACTACCAGTTCGATGATGAAGGCGTGCTGGCGCAGCGTGTGCCGCTGGTGGATCACGGGGTGCTGAAGAATTTCGAGATGTCGCGGTCGCCGCTGGTCGGGTTTCCCCGTTCGAACGGCCACGGCAGGCGGCAGCTCGGTGCAACGCCGGTTTCGCGGCAGGGCAACCTGATCGTGCAAAGCAGCAAGACGGTAACCAACGCGCAGCTTCGCACCAAACTCATCGAATTGATCAAAGCGCAGGGCAAGCCGTTTGGGTTGCTAATCGATGACATCGCCGGCGGATTTACGTTTACCGGACGCGGGCAGCCGCAAGCCTTCCAGGTGCTGCCTTTGGTTGTTTACAAGGTTTATCCCGACGGGCGGCCTGACGAATTGGTGCGGGGAGTGGATATTGTGGGTACGCCGCTCGCGGCGCTGACGAAGATTGTCGCGACGGGCGATACATCGGAAGTATTCAACGGCTACTGCGGCGCGGAATCGGGATCCGTTCCCGTGGCCGCCGCGTCGCCCGCGATTTTGACTTCGGAGTTGGAAGTGCAGAAAAAAGAGAGTTCGACGGACCGGCCGCCGATCCTGCCGCCGCCCGCGCACGACGTGATCAAGACGGGAGGCCAGCAGTGAGGCGCGCAGAAAGAATGGCAGGACTGCTTTTGTTTTTGGTTGCGATGGGGTCCGGAGCGGCCGCGGGGGCGCAAGTTCCGCAGGATAACGACCACACGATGCAGGCCATGCGCGATGAGATGGCCCGCGCCAAGACTCGCCTGGAATTGAAAATTCCGAACATCGACAAGCCGGTGCGTCCGTACTACGTCGAATATCGATTGCTCGATCTCGAGGTGCGCGAAGTCGTCGCGGAATTCGGCACCTTGCTAGCCAGCACGCATACGCGGAACCGCTTTATGGATGTGGAAGCGCGAGTCGGCGGCTACAAGCTGGACAGCTCAAATTTTGTAGGCGAAGACGCGTTCCGCGGCTTCATCGGACCGACCGGCTCCGTGGGAATCGACCGCGATTACGATTCGCTGCGGCAGGACTTGTGGATCGCCACGGATCAGGCTTTCAAAGAAGCGGTGGAGACTTATTCGCGGAAGCAAGCGTATCTCAGCAGCCTGGCGCGGCAATCGAACATCGACGATTTCGCGAAAGCCGAGCCGGTGCAACTCATCCAACCGCTGGAGACGCCGGATTGGACCAGTCGCAACTGGGACCAGGAAGCACGCGAGACGTCGGCGACGTTGCGGGCGTTTTCCGAAATTCACGAATCACGCGTGACCTACTACATCGTCTACGCGACGGAATATCTGCTGACCAGCGAAGGAACGGAAATCCGCCAGAATCGTCATTTTGCAGCGATTGAATCCGGAATGAGCACCTTTGCCGACGACGGCGTTCCGCTCAATCATTTTTATGCCACCTACGCGACGCGCCCGGCTGACTTGCCCAACGTGGAGACGGTGCGCAAGGGATTAACCGTTGCCGGCACCGAACTCATGACTCTGCGAGCCGCGCCTCCCGCACAAGACTATACCGGCCCGGTCCTTTTCGAAGCACGCGCGGCGGCGCCGATGCTGGCGCAAGTGCTCGGACCCGCGGTGAACGGAGCGCGGCCTCCGATTTCCTTCAGCCCCGTGATGGAACAGATGCTCGGCAACCTGGGTGGAAAAAGTGATTGGATGGGACGGTTGGGCGCGCGAGTGCTGCCTTCCG
>JBGQDD010000128.1:0-8061 GCA_041495665.1 Candidatus Acidiferrum sp. | reverse complement strand
TCGGATGGCTTGTAGGGTGACCGGCCAGCAGCCGTTCTCTTGCCCAACCGCTTGCCGATCCAAACGGTAAAGATTTAAATGGCGGTTCCTTTGGTAGTTGGTTTGACGGCGGAACGGCAGAGACACGATTTAGCTCAGAAAGGTATTAGCCTCTTGCGCAACGCAACTGTCCGCTAGGAAGCCACATCCATCTGCCGTTGATATAATTGGCGCATGGGGAATCTCTTTCGGAATGGCCGATCCTCTATCCTGGAACCACAATCACGATACCCGCAAACGGCCGCTCTTGCGCAAGGATCCATGGAATCCAGTTCGGGCGGCAATCCGTCGAGAGAGAGTTCTGCTCTGCCGGGCATTCTTCATCGTCCGGCAATCACTGCACTGATTCTCGGCGTGGTGGGCTTGGTGTTTATTCTTGCGGGCATCGGCAGACCAGCAAAGATGCACTACGATGAGAACCTTTTTGTTCCCGAGGCCAAAATCTTTCTTCTAGGGGCACCCGACCCAAACCCTGTGATTCTAAATCACTTCTTAGCAAAGCCCCCGTTAGGCAAGATGATCTTGGCCATTAGCATGAAAGCTGCCGGGGATAACCCTTTCGGCTGGCGAGTTGCCGCTGCGTTGTGCGGCGCGCTGACTTTGGTCGCCGTTTATCTTTGGACTCTTCTGCTCTTGCGCGATTCTCGCCTTGCTTTCTTTGCCGCCGGGCTGACTCTCTTCAATAATTTTCTCTTCGTGATGTCGCGCGTCGGCATGATGGATGCATTCATGATGGTCTTCATGATGTGGAGTTTAGTGGCGTACACCGCGGCTATTGCTCTAGATCTCGGTGTAGGTAGACGCAGGTTTCTATTCATTTGCTCTGGTGTTTTGATAGGGCTGGCCGGCGCCTGTAAGTGGAATGCCATTGACACTCTTGCGGTCCTTTTCTTGGTGAGTTTCGCACTACTATGGGTGGCACACCGCTCGCCCGCGGATTCCATCTCGTCTCTTTCCCGCCACGCACACAACATTCAACAAATCGGCGTCCTGACTCTGCTACTCGGCTTGGTCGTTGCGCCCATCACTTCTTACATTCTCACGTACTGGCCTCTATGCCGGATTCTGCACCGGCCTTTCAGCGTTTCTGAATTGGTGGCCATGCACCGCTACAGCTGGTATATCTGCACTACTTGGGTCTCCAACCCATTCACTACTTCTGCTTGGTACACCTGGCCGCTAAAGACGAGCCCCCACCGCGCGCTTTCCTATTTAGTTGGCAATCCAGTTGTCACCTGGGGCGGCTTGGTGGCACTCAGCCTCTGTCTGTGGCGCTTTTGGAAAACCGTCGCCTTGCCCGAGGGATTGGTTCTTCTTCTTTTCGCGGCAAACTTTCTTCAATGGGCCGTGACTCCCGAAAAGGGCCTTTTTTATTATTACTACTACCCGGCCGTGATGATCCTGGGAGTGGCCATTGCGCTCGCCCTGCGCAGCCTGCCGCCCCGCATCTTCGGCGTCCGCGTCAGCCTGGTTGTGTTAGTTGCGGCGGCTGTCGTTTTCTTGTGGTGCTACCCTCGAATGGCACATTTGGACACGCCCTGGGACTGCGCTCTCGGATGTTGGTCGTGAGATAGCCTATAGATTGTGCTTTTTGGCGTAATGCCGGAATGACCGGTAGCTGATTTTCAACAACTCGGACGCACGAGTGCGGACGCCGCTCGCCTTTGCGAGTGCGGCTTTCAGGTAGCGGCGCTCTGCCTCGGCGATCTCCTGTTCGAAATCCACGCCCTCGGCCGGAAAATCAGCGATCTCTCCCCCCGAAGCAGCGGTGCCGGAAGTTCCCGAATAGCCAGCGATTCGGTCGGGCAGAACGCGCAGCGAAATCTCACGTCCTGTCTCCAAAGCCACCGCGCGCTCCATCGTGTTTTCAAGCTCACGAACGTTTCCAGGCCAATCGTAGGATTCCAGGCGCGTCATGGCTTCCGGAGAGATGGCCTCCATGGGTTTTTCCATGGTCTTACGGAAGCGCTCGAGGAAGTGGCGCGCGAGGAGAGGAATATCGTCGCGACGTTCGCGCAAGGGCGGCACCAGTATGGGAATCACGCTGAGGCGATAATAAAGGTCCTCGCGGAAACGGCCTTCCGCGATCTCCTTCTCGAACTCCTTGTTGGTAGCCGCGATGATGCGGACATCCACATCCGACTCCTCCGTGCTGCCGATCGGCCGGACCTTGCCTTCCTGGAGAACGCGGTAGAGCTTCACCTGCATGGTGAGGCTCATGTTTCCGATCTCGTCCATGAAGAGGGTGCCGCCATGGGCAGCCTGAAAGAGGCCCTGGCGGTTCTCATTAGCGCCGGTGAAAGCTCCCTTCAGATAACCGAAAAGCTCGGATTCCAGGAGCGTCTCTGGGAAGGCGCCGCAGTTAATGGTGATAAAAGGGGCCTGAGCCCGAGCGCTGTTTTCATGGATGGCGCGGGCCACCAGCTCTTTACCGGTCCCGCTCTCCCCGGTAATGAGAACGCGGCTCGATTGAGGAGCGACGGTTTGGATCATGTCGAAGATGGCGCGCATCTTCGGGCTCTGGCCAATGATATTGTCCAGCCCGGTGAGCCGCCGGAGCTCCCGGCGCAGATATCCCGCTTCCCTCTTCCATTTCAGGCTCTCGGACACTTCATGAACGGCGCGGCGCAATTGGTCCACTAGTTCGTGATCTTTTATGACGTACCGGTCGGCGCCAGAGTTGATCGCCGCGATCGCGGTCTCAATGGTAGGTACTCCGGTGATCAGAAGAAAGAAAGATCCCGGCGCGATCTCTTTGGCCAGTTTGAGGAGGTCCATACCGCCGGCCCCGGGCATCCGGACATCCGAAATAATGATGTCGAAGATCTGTGATTCGAGCTTGCGCTTGGCCGCTTCCACGCTGTGGGCCACTTCAACGCGGTGACCTTCCTTGCGAAAGGTAATCTCCAGCAGTTCACAGATGGATTTTTCGTCGTCGACCACGAGAATGTGCGGCATCTGGCGCGCGGTTTCCCTGATTGCGGCTTTTGTTCCTTGCATAATGCCTCACGCAACTCGCGGCAGCTCGACGATAAACTCGGCACCGCGGTCTTTCTCGGATATCACGCTGATCTTTCCACTGTGTGCTTGCACGATCTGATAGACAATGGACAGCCCCAACCCGGTGCCGCCCTCGAAACCTGATTGCAGAGGTTCAAAAATCTTGGCCCTCCGCTTTGGGTCGAGGCCAATACCCGTGTCTTGAAAGGCGATGCGCAACCAGAAGGGACGTTGTTCCAGTTTCACGGTCAGGGTGCCGCCGTCGGGCATCGCCCGGAGCGCGTTGTCGCAAAGGTTCCAGAAGACTTGCTTGATTTTGTTGGCGTCCACGCGCGCGTGTAATTCCTTTCCGTTGAAGGCGCGCACAATGTGGTACTTGGAGCCGATCTCCGGCTTCTTTTCCATCAGCATCAGAGTTTCATCCAGCAGACCGCGAATATCGGCATGCTGAAACTCGTAGGTCTTCTCGCGGGAATAGTTGAGAAAGTCGGTGATGATATTGTTGAGCCGCTCGGATTCCCTGCTCACAATATTGACGAGATGCTTTTCGTCTTCTTCGAGAGGTACAAGACGCGCCAGTTCCTTGACCGCGCCGGCCATGGCCGTCAAAGGCTGCCGAATTTCGTGAGCGATGGCGGCGGAAAGGCGGCCCAGGGCGGCCATGCGCTCCTTGGTCGCTACTTCCTGCTCCAACCGGCGAAGATCCGTCAGGTCCTGGAAGTTGAAAACGTAGCCGTTGCGTTCCGTGTCGCGCGAACGCAGCGGCGAAACACTGATTCCGAGATAGCGGACGTCCCCGGAAGGCGTGCGGAAGTCAATCTCCTTTCTGAGCGAGGGCCTGTCGCTATTTACGTATTGACCGGGGAGCCAGAAATCGTCATTCAGTTCCTGCAGCTTCTTGCCACGCAGTTCAGAGAAGCGATGTCCGAGGATTTCCTCGCCGGTACGATTCAGCAGCAGAATACGTCCTCCCAGGTCCGTGGTGATCAAACCACCGCGCATCGAGTGAATGATGTCTTCGGTGAAGTCCTGAAGACTGAGAAGTTCCTCGCGCTTCTCTTCGAGCTCCACGTCCTTCTTACGAAGAGACTGGGCCAGATAGCTCGCCAGATAAGCAACCGCAAGAAACCCCAGAAGATTCATGACCAGCCAGGTGCGCAGGCTTTCCGGCGTCGGCAGACTGGAGAAGGTGCGCGGAATCTTCTCTGCGTACGCCAGCATGGTCATGCCTGTAAGGAGCAGAAAACAGATTGCCGCGGTTAGAAAGGCGATCCGCCGGGAGAACAAGATGCTCGCGACGATAATCACCAGCAGATAGAGCGAGATGAAATAACTTTCCTGCAGGCCGGTCGAATACACCAGCAGCGAAATCATGACTACATCGCCGGCGACCTGCAGTCCGCCATGCCACCGCGCGCGCGGGACCCAGCGCAAAAGGATGAGGTGGAGGATTCCGAGAGTGATCCAGAAGATGATCAGCGGCAGAAAAAAACGATTGGTGCTGAAGCCCGGAACATACTGTGGCCAGACCACTCCAATAGTCAGGATGAGCGTGATCGTCAGCAGACGAACACGCGTCAACCAGTCCAGCCATTCCCCTGTTGCAAAGCTCTTATCCATTGCACGCCCGCGCCTTTATCCCGGCATCCGGGCTTCCGGGCATCCCCAAATCCAGGCAGGAATAGCGGAAGACGGAGAGAAACTGCCCCGTCCTCCGCAAAGAGGAAAATGCCGAGCAGACGGAAGCCCGATTAGTGCATCGAGCTCAGCTTGCCGATGAGCGAGAACAGTGGCAAGTACATGGAAATGACCACGCCGCCGACCACCACGCCGAGAAATACGATCATGATGGGCTCGAGAGCGGTCAGCAAGTCTTTCACTGCCGCGTCGACTTCTTCTTCGTAGAAATCGGCGATTTTCTGAAGCATGGCGTCCATCGCGCCGGTCTGTTCGCCGACGGCAATCATCTGTGTGACCATGCCCGGAAACACTTCGGATTCTTTCAAGGGCTCGGTGAGCGACTTGCCTTCTTCGAGTGACTTCCTGACCTTCTGCAAAGCCCTCTCGACGACCGCGTTGCCGGCGGTCTTGGCCGTGATGTCCAGGCCCTCGAGGATGGGCACGCCGCTGGAGATCAGCGTACCGAGGGTTCGTGTAAACCGTGCTACGGCAATCTTTCTCATCAGAATGCCCAAGACCGGAAGCTTTAGGACGATGGTATCGAGCACAAAGCGGCCCTGCGGAGTGCCATACCAGACCTTTATTCCGAAGATGCCGCCGCCAAGAGCGATCAAAATCAGCAAACCAAAAATACTGCCAACGAAATTACTCAAGGCAATGACGATTTTCGTGGGCAGCGGGAGATCCACGCCCAGGCCAGCAAACAACGTGGCGAAAATTGGCACGACCTTCCAGAGCAGCAAGGTGATAACGCCGCCGGCTACGGTCAAAACGCCTACAGGATAGACGAGGGCGGACTTGACGGCGCGCTGCAACTTGACGTTCTTTTCGATGTAGGTCGAGAGCCGCTGTAAAATGGTGTCCAGAATACCGCCGGTCTCACCAGCCTCGACCATGTTCACGTATAAGGGATCAAAAACCTTCGGCGAGCTCCGCATCGCGGCAGAAAGAGTGGCCCCACCTTCGACCTGGCCTCGCGTGTTTACCAGGACCTTTTGAAAGAACTTGTTCTCTTGCTGGCCCGCCAAGATCTCGAGACACTGCACGAGCGGCAGACCGGCGTCGATCATGACCGAGAACTGGCGCGTGAAAATCGCGAGCTCTTTGGCATTCACCCCGCCGCCGAATTGGGGCATATTGAATTCCTTGCCCTTTTCGGTCATTTTCGTGGCGGTGATCTGCTGACGCTTCAGCAGGCTCGCCAGTTCGGTCTTGTTCGAGGCGGTCATCACCCCGCTGACGCTGCCGCCGGAGCGGCTGGTTCCCTGATATTTATAGTCCGGCATTTGCTTGCCTCCTCAGTCCTTCAATTTCTTGGGCACATGGCCGTTCCGCCAAAGTTGTTTCTCCTAGCGTCTGCTCGTCACCGGGGCCTTGGTCCCATTCCCGGGTGTTGAAACTCCGCGATTGATCATGTCCTGCAATTCATCGGCATTCGATGAACGCGAGAGGGCCATGTCCAGGGTGATCATCTTTTGAAAGTAAGCGTTGGCCAGTCCCTGGTTAAAAGTTTGCATGCCCGTTTGACCCGTACCGGTCTGCATCGCGGAATAGATCTGGTGAATCTTGTCTTCGCGGATCAGGTTGCGGATGGCGGGCGTCGGCACGAGCACTTCCATGATCATGGCGCGGCCCCGGCCATCGGAGCGAGGGAGAAGAGCTTGGCAAAGAATACCCTCAACCACCATGGAAAGCTGCGCACGAATCTGGGGCTGCTGGTGCGACGGAAAGACGTCGATAATGCGATTGATGGTGGAAGACGCCGAATTGGTGTGCAGCGTGGCGAAGGTCAAGTGGCCGGTTTCCGCGATGCGCAGGGCGGATTCAATCGTTTCGAGGTCGCGCATTTCTCCGATGAGCACGACGTCGGGGTCTTCGCGGAGCGCGGCGCGAAGTGAATTCGCGAAGGAATGCGTATCCGCGTGGACTTCGCGCTGGTTAACCAGGCACTTCTTGTGGTTGTGAAGAAACTCGATAGGGTCCTCGATGGTGATCATGTGCTCTTCACGTTCGCCGTTGATTTTGTCGAGCATGGCAGCGAGCGTTGTGGACTTGCCGGAGCCCGTTGGTCCGGTCACCAGGACGAGTCCGCGGGGCTTGTCGCACAGTCCCTTTACGACCTGCGGCAATCCCAGAGCGTCGAAGCCTTTGATCTCCCACGGAATCGTGCGGAAGACGGCGCCGACGGCTCCCCGTTGATTGAAAACGTTGCCGCGGAAGCGCGCTAGGTTTTTCAAGCCGAAGGAGAAGTCCAGCTCCAGATTCTCTTCGAAGCGGTGCTTCTGGGCATCCGTCAAGACGCTATAAGCAAGAGACTTGGTGTCCGCCGCGGTCAGAGGTGGCATGTCGAGCGGCCGGAGCCGCCCGTGCACGCGTACGCGCGGCGCGCTGTTCGTAGTGATGTGGAGGTCGCTGCCTCCCATCTCGATCATCTTCTTCAGCAATTCACTTAGCGTAATTCCGGCCATCGGTCACCTTCAATTCTATAAAACCGTTTCGCGCAGGACTTCTTCCATGGTGGTCTGCCCGAGCGCAACCTTTATCAAGCCGCTGCGCCGCAGCGTGATCATGCCCTGCTCGATCGCTTTCTTTTTCAATTCCAGCGCCGAGGCGCCCACGAGAATCAATTCGCGGAGCTCATCGTTAATTTCCATGACCTCGTAGAGACCCGTGCGGCCCTTGTAACCGCGCTTGTTACAGGTAGTACAGCCCTTGCCGTGGTAGATCTTGGTGGTCTTGGCCTCTTCGGTGGTGTAGCCGGCGTCGATCAACGCCTGGTGCGGAACTTCCAGCTCTTCCTTGCAGTTCGCACAGATGCGCCTCACCAGACGCTGCGCGCAAATCAGGTTCACTGAGGTGGCCACGAGAAAAGGCTCGATACCCATATTCATCAAGCGGCTGATGGTCGAAGGCGCGTCGTTGGTGTGCAGCGTGGACAGCACCAAGTGGCCGGTGAGCGCGGCCTTGACCCCGATTTCCGCCGTTTCAAAGTCGCGAATCTCGCCGACCAGAATGATGTTAGGGTCCTGGCGCAGGAAGGCGCGGAGCGCGGCGGCAAAGTTCAGGCCGATCTGCTCTTTCATCTGCACTTGGTTGATGCCTGCCAATTGGAACTCGACCGGGTCTTCCGCGGTCATGATGTTGGTGTCAACGGTATTCAACGTCGCCACGGAGGAATACAGCGTGTTCGTTTTACCAGAACCCGTTGGACCGGTTACCAAAACCATGCCGTAGGGCTTCAAGATGTTACGCTCGAATTTCTTCAACGACTCTGGTTCAAACCCCAGCTTGGTCATGTCCAGGCGGAGGTTTTCCTTGTCCAGCAAGCGCATGACGACCTTT
>JBGQDD010000127.1:0-8209 GCA_041495665.1 Candidatus Acidiferrum sp. | reverse complement strand
GCACGAAAAGGCAAACGTGCCGGAGCGCTGGTCGGTTTTCGAGGTTACCCTGGGCATGCCTCACGGGACTTACCTGATCATCGAGCCGCTGAAAACGCTGGCGGATGTGGATGCCTTTCCGCAGACGCACGGCCAAGCTTATCGGGACGCCGTCGGGGATGATGGCAGGAAGAGGCTGGCGGAGCTGGCTAATTCCGGGACGAACGGTACGGAGACCAACATTTTCGCTTTCAGTCCGGAGATGAGCATCCCGCTACCAGAAGTCGCTGCAGCCGATCCAAATTTCTGGCACCCCAAACCCATGAAAAAAGCGGCTCCCGCCGCAAAGAAGGGCGAAGAGAAGCCCGCGACAAAGCAATAAACAACAAATGTGATTTGGCAGCAGGGGCATCCCTCGACTGGATTCGAAGGGCCGAGGGATGCTCCTCAGCAAGAGCAAGGGCCACCCGAACTCGTCTTAGCAAGTGTAACCGCGAGGCGATTAGCGAAAGTTTTCGGTCGCACAAGCAACCAACCGAGTCAGGAGTTCCAGGTGACGTGGGACAACTGTTTCTTGCGCGATTCCCACTCGGTGCCGGAGAGCAGGCGCGGGGCGACATCGATCAAGCGAGGAGTGAGCTTGAAGACTCCCGCCGCTGTCCATGGCCGGCCGTCGCGCGTCCGATACTCGCGGACGTTCAGGGCGTCCGCCATGCTGATGAAAGAGACATCCTGGACAATCATCTCGGCTAGGAAGCGGAGCGTTTGCATTTCGAGCGGGTCGTCTTCCAGATGGCGGCAGTCCGACGAGATACGAAGGCCGAAGGGGATTTCCTCGGAGGCGGCTGGAGCTTCCCGCTCTTCGGGCATTGCGGAAGTCTCCACCTCGCGTTCCCATTCCAGGGCCACCAGGCTCCAACCCGCATCATGCATCTTCGATAGGTAAACGGAAGTCGGCAAGATGCTGACCTTCTCGCGCATACGATCGATTTTTTTCACGGCAGCCTCCTGGAGGGGCGTTTTTCCTGATGCGCAGGACGCAATTTCCCACAGGGAATCAGGGCAATCTTCATGCCGTAGGCGGGAAGAGCAGAAACTACAGAATCAAAAAGACTTCCGGCAAGAGGCAAAGGCTCGGCCAGACTGCAAACGTCCGCTGACGGGATGAAAGTGTCGCGTTGCCGGACACTTAGACTGACAGAGAGAGGCTCCGGCGGCTCATAGGGTAGAATCGTGAAGAAGATGATCTCAGGGGGAAGCGATGCCGAAGAAACCGACGATTGATGATGCGAGATTGATCCTGGAACTCTACGACTTAAGGCGCGAGGCGGAACTCCGCAAAGCCCGGCAATGGTGGCTGATCACATTTTGGCCCAAGAATGCCGATGACTTCATCAAAGTGGCGACAGCCATGGGGTCGGAAGAAAATAACTGGCTGAGGCAGGTGGGCAGCTACTGGGGAATTGCTGTTTCCTTTGTTTTGAATGGCGTCGTGAGCGAAAAGCTCTTCTTTCAACTGTCCTTTTGCGGCGAACTTTATTTTATCTTTGCAAAGGTGCGGCCCTTCCTGGCAGAGATTCGGGAGAAAATGAACAATGCCGAGTTGTTTCTAAACATGGAAAAAGCGATCCTGGGATCGAAAATAGCGCGAACGCAATTTGAAAAAGTCGAGGCGCGTGTATCGGCGATGCGGCAGCAGAAATGAATTCGCAAGACCAAGCGGCGTTGGCGAAGCGACTTCTGCGGTTCGTTGCTGTGTGTCTCGCAGTGACTGCCGCGCTGCTTCCCGTCGGAGTGATGGCGAAAGATACAGGCGCTTGCACCGCCGGAACAACCTTGCGCCTGAGCGCTCCCGAATCAAGCCAGGGAAGCTTGCTGCTGATCGAAGTGAAAAGCACGAAGTCCTTGGCGGAGGTGCAAGGAGATTGGGGCGGGCGGAGTGTCCCGTTCTGGCGGGAGGTTACAGGTGGAAACCAACGAGAAGGTCTGCTGGGGGTGGACCTCGAAAAAGCACCCGGCAAATACGAGTTGAAGGTCACGGGGCAAACGGCGAGCGGCGAGAAAATGAGCTGCCATGCGATAGTGACGGTGAGGAAAGGCCGGTTTGCGACGGAGAAATTGTGGGTAGGGAAACAGTTCGTCGAGCCCAGCCCGGAACAAATCCAGCGCGCGGACGAAGAGCGCCAGAAATTGCGCGACATCTTTGACCGCGTGACGCCAGAGCGCCTGTGGGACGGAAACTTCCGAATACCGCTGGATGGCGTGACAACGGGCACGAATTTTGGCAGGCGACGGATTCTGAATGGGAATCCCGGGTCACCACATGGCGGGGTGGATTTGCCGGGGACCACTGGGACTCCAGTGCACGCCACGCAACGCGGGCGCGTCGCCTTGGCTGAAGAGTTGTTCTTTTCCGGGAACACCGTGGTAGTGGATCACGGTCTTGGAATTTACACCTTCTATGGGCACCTTTCCGAGATCGCCGTGCAGGTGGGAGACGCTCTGGAAGCTGGCGCCGTGCTGGGGAAAGTCGGAGCGACAGGACGCGTCACCGGACCGCACCTGCATTGGGGACTCACGGTGGAACGAGCACGGGTGAATCCGCTGTTTCTCGTAAAGGTATTGGGGAGCTCCTCGGCGGAGGCGGCTTGGAAAAAGTCCCCCCAGCCCTGAACAAAATGAAACGAATGCGTCGGCCCGGACACTAGACAAGGACGGGCCGGGGCCTGGAACGCGCGGAACGTGGCAAGAGGGCCATGTCCCAACAGATGTATAAGATAATACAAGGGATAGCGGGGCTCGGCCAGGTGGCCCTGGAGGATCAGTGGGCGGGGTTGTCGGCTGTACCCCTCAGATCCATTCGGGCCATAAGCCAGATTAAGGCCTTCTTTGTGGTGTTTCGGGAGTTCCGAGAAGGAAAGATCATCGGGCAGCGGAACTACGATTGTTACGCGGTCTGGAAATAAACGGGATGGGAACATGGGGGGAAGTACGAGGGTACTGTGATAGAATACGTTTTTGTGGTACCGTTCCGCCATTGTCTTGGAAGATGTTTGTAGGCAGCATGGGGCTGTGTGGGCAAGGTTCGTGCTAGTCACTTCCGTTCTGTTGTTCTGTCGGTTTAGCACCCTGCTGACACGACTTGGTAGGCGCACACCCGTCGATCGAAGTTAGTCGCAAACGCTGTGGATTCATAAATCTGATGTGAGGTCGTAGCCGAAATGTCCCTGCTTCACTTTCGTTGCAAAGAACGCAGACGAACTTTACGGGTGGCACTGACGGTGCCGCTGACGGTCCACGGGAAAACGGATTCAGGCGAAAAGTTCTGCGCGCAGACCCATTCGCAGTCGGTGAACCGGCATGGGGCGTTATTTCAGCTTGAAGAGATCGTCTTGGTGGGACAAACGCTGATCCTGATGAACGATCACACCGCGCAGTCGATGGAATGCCGCGTTGTTTCGATCCACCGGGCTCGCGACAGCAAGCAATACATAGGCGTGGAGTTTGTGTCCCCCGAAACGAACTTCTGGCACATGCAGTTCCCCATTCCCGGCTCAAGACCGCTGCGGCGTCCCATTCCTTCCAAAGTATCCGCGTAGACCGGGACGCGGCGTTCCTTACCCTCTCCAGATTTTCAGTTTGGTTTTCCGCCGTCTTGCGCAGAAACCATCTCCGCTTTCAACCTGTGCCCAACCTATTCATTTCTCAACGCGACCATCGGATCGAGCCGCGCGGCGCGCCGGGCCGGCAGGTACAGAGCGGCGAGCGACACGCAGCCGAATAATAGCGTAACGCCTGCCACGGTGGCCGGGTCTGACGCGCTGACCGCATACACCAAGCTCGCCAACGCCTTACTTAGCCCCAACACGCCGAGGATGCCCAGCGCTAATCCCGCGAGGACCGGCTTGATTCCATCTGCGATCACCATCCTCAACACGTGGCTACGCCGGGCTCCCATCGCCATGCGAACGCCTATTTCATGTGCCCGCTGATTTACGGAATAGGAGATCACACCGTAAATTCCAGCGACTGCCAGAGCGAGCGCTGCAAGCGCAAAGACTGACAGCAGCTGCAGATTGAAACGCCGAGGCGCTATTGTGAGTGAAAGATACTGACCCATCGAACGGACATTCGAAGCGGCTACATCGCCGTCCACGCTGCGGACCTGCTCCCGAAAAGCGTTGGCAAGCGCCAACGGGTCGCCAGCTGTTCGCAATACCCAGTACTGATTGTTCTGAAGCCAGACGACCGCGTCTTCGTGCGTTTGGCGGAGAGGTATGTAAATGTCGAAACTCGGCGCGGCGTCGAGCCCCCTGTCCTTCACATCGTGAAATATTCCGACGACCTCCGCCTCGCGCGGTTTGGAGTCGTTGTCATCGAGCATCACGTGAGCGCCGACCGCGTCCCCCTTGGGCCAGAAGCGCTTGGCCAGAGTTTCATTGATGTGGCAGACCAGTGGGGTGCGATCTGTATCACTCTCGTTGAATTCCCTGCCCGCCAGGAGCGAAATTCGCATCGCCTTCAAATACATCGGGTTGACGACGCGATATTGCGCTTCGGGAACCTCCTCCTTTGAAAATGCGCGACCAACGATTGTAAAGTCAATCGACGCGACTCCCCCGCTTAGTGGGAGCATTTGGACTACACCCACGGCAGACGCTCCAGGAAGCGTCCGGACGCGGGGAAGTAGTGCATCGTAGAACCGAGTTACTTCTGCAAGATGAGGATAACGAGCTTTTGGAAGCGATAGCCTAACAGCGAGAACCCCGTGTGGATCAAACCCCGTATTTACGGTCTGCACTTTGGAAAAGCTCTTGAGCAATACTCCTGCGCCCGCCAAAAGAATAAGGGAGAGGGCCACCTCAACAACCACGAGACCGGTTCGCAAAGCCTTTCCTCGGCGCCCTTCGGTCGAGCCCCGCGCTCCTTCGTTTAGCTGTTGAGCCAAATCCCCGTGCGAGGTCGCGAGAGCGGGCGCTAGACCGCTGGCGATGGCCGCCACAAGCGAAACCAGGACAGTAAACGCCAGCACCGGGGCGTCTAGTCCGATCTCTCCCGTGCGAGGGATACTTGAAGGACTTAATGCGACCAATCCTCGTATGCCAATGGGCGCTAGTAATGCACCCAACATCCCTCCCCCGGTCGCTAGCAAGGCACTCTCCAACAGAAGTTGTTTGATGACCCGCCATCGCGTCGCGCCGAGCGCGGAACGAATCGACATTTCCCTTCGCCGCTCAGCGGCGCGTGCTAGATTCAGATTCGCGAGATTGGCGCACCCGATTAAGAGGACAAACCCTACCGCTCCGAGGAGCACCCAAAGCGCGCGGCGGTAACCACTGGTTATTTGGTCGCGCATTGGTGTCAATTTCACGCCAATCTTTCGTGCGTTCGGCTCAGGAAACTGTTCGCGGAGTTTGCGGGCCAGTGCATTCATCTCCGTTTCTGCGCGCTCGGATGTGACGCCCTGTCGAGTGCGCCCCACCAGCCTCAGAAAATTCACCGTGTTTCGGTCCAGACGCCAGGGATCAGCATCAGGTACAAGAGGCACTGCCAGTTCCGCCTCTGGGATCGGGAAGAAGAAACTCGGAGGCAGAATGCCAACTAAGGTGTAGCTCGCACCGTTGAGTTCGAGCGGCTGACCGACGAGGCTGCTGTCACCGCCAAATCGCCGCTGCCAAAGCCCATATGTCATGACCGCAACGCGTGGAGCTCCCGGGCAGTCATCTTCTGGTTCAAGAGTACGGCCGACAGCTGCGCTCGCGCCCAGTGTCTCAAACAGGTTTGCGGAAACACGCACGCCATTCAGCCGTTCGGCGTCCCCCCGGCCCGTCACGTTCGCGCTCCAATTTCCTACGGCAGAGAGCGAGTCGAGGGAGTCGGTGTGGTCACGATAGTCCAAGAAGTCTGGAATCGAAAATGGAGCATCGCTTCGCTCCGGCCGTACCGCCGTGATCCAGACGGTACGATCCGCATGCGCGAAGGGAAGTTGCCGCAAAAGGACCGCGTTGACCACACTGAATAGCGCCGTGTTCGCGCCGATGCCCAGCGCCAGTGCCAGCACCGCCACGCTCGTGAACGACGGATTCTTGCGCAGCATACGCAGCCCGTAGCGCACATCCTGGAGAAAGCTCTCGATCCTCGTTTCCCAGCCCGCGGCACGAATCTGTTCCTTGACACTTTCCGTGCCACCCATCTCGATGCGTGCGGCCCGCATCGCTACTTCGCGGCTCATCCCGCGGCGCATTTTTTCGCTCACGGCGGCATCGAGATACCCGCGCAGTTCCTCATCCATCTCGCGCTCCACCTGTTCCTTGCGGATCAAGTCACGCACCCCGCTTATCAGATTTCGCAGCAGCGATGACATGGAAAACCTCCTACGACTCCGCTTCAAGAATTCGCGCAATGGCCGCGGCTTGCCTGGCCCATTCGCTGGTCTCTCCCTTGAGTTGTTTCCGCCCCAGCGCCGTCAGCATGTAATACTTCGCGCGCCGGTTGTTCTCCGTGTCCCGCCATTCGCTCTTCAGCCAGCCAGCCCGTTCCAGCCTGCGAAACGCCGGAAACAGCGATCCCGGATTCACCTGGAAGACGCCTTTGCTGATCTGCTCGATACGCATCGCTATCCCGTAGCCATGCATCGCTTCCAGCTCCAGCGTTTTCAGGATCAGCATGTCCAGCGTCCCCTGGACCAGTCCACTCGGTTTGTCCGCCATGAAGCGCTCACCTCTCGACCGTCCAGAGGAAGATGCCATTTCTACCCTAGATTGTCAAGAGGAGTGAACGCGCGGTTCAGGCGCGACACGGTTCCATCGATTGCGCGGTAGGATCTGGTCATGGCCACCAACGCGAAAAGGATCGGGCTGATTTCCGACACCCATGGATTGTTGCGCAAGGAAGCGGTGGATGCTCTGCGCGGGTCGGAGCTGATCCTTCATGCCGGGGATGTGGGGAAGACGGAGATTTTGGAGGAATTAAGAAAGATCGCGCCGGTGGTAGCGGTGCGCGGAAATGTGGATACCGAGGAGTGGGCAAAGTTGCTGCCGGTGACCACAGTTGCCGAAGCTGGCGCGGCCATGATCTACATCCTGCACGATGTGAACGCCTTGGATTTGAATCCTGCCGCCTCCGGTTTTCACATCGTCGTCAGCGGACATTCCCACAAACCGGGAAAGACGGAGCGAGATGGCGTGCTGTACATCAACCCTGGAAGCGCCGGCCCGCGTAGATTTCAGTTGCCGGTTACGGTGGCACATCTGCGATTGGGACAAACCCCCTACCAGGTTGAATTCGTGGACCTCGAGGAATCCCGGTAACCCCAATGGGCCCCAAGACGTCAATTCCTGCGGGATCACTTCGGGAGCTGCCACGTACAGGTGCCAAGTGCCTGCGTTCCGCACGAAGGCATTCGCACTCCAGGGACTCCGCCGGCGTCAACTTCCGCGACTATTAATGTGCGGCAGGCACCCATGCAAGGCCATCGACGCCCGGAGTGAGATCGATCGTTTGCTGCATTTTCCAGGAGCGCAGGTCGAGCACCGCGATCTTCCCCGCGCCGGTGCCGCTCACGTAGGCGATTTCCCCGCCCGGTCGGATCAGGATTTCCGACGATTTCTCCGGAACCTCCAGCGAGCGCACCACCTTCAGCGTCTGCAAATCAACGACGAAGAGACTATTGGCAACCATGCTGAGAGCCAGCAACCAGCGCCCATCGGGTGTAGGCGCCGACGCATACGCCGCATCCGGCAATGCGATCCAGTTCGTGATTTTGTTCGTGGCCGTATCAAGAACGGCGATGCGCGGGGCATCCTGGTCGTGCGTGAAGATGCGGTGGCCATCCGGTGAAATGGAAATGCGCTGGACACTCTTGGCCACGGGAATCGTCATGATGAGACTGCGCTTCGCCAGATCGAGCACGCTCACGCTGCCGGCGCTGACGTTAGCCGTATACGCGCGGCGGCCGTCGCTTGAAAGAACCAGCATGTGGGATTGCGGCTCGCCCGTGGGAATTTCCGCGAGGACCTTGTTTGTGGAAGGATCGATGACGTCCACGGCATTCGCAAGCTCGGCGGTGACGTACAGCAGACCGTCGGGCCCGAATTCGGCGCGGTGCGGGCGGAGCGGTTTGCCCAGGTCGATCGTGGCAGCGAGTTTTCGCTCCTGCAGATCGACGACGTCAATCGTGCTGCCGTCCGTCCCCGGTCTTCCGACGCCGGAATTTCCGTAGATCGGAACG
>JBGQDD010000126.1:0-8211 GCA_041495665.1 Candidatus Acidiferrum sp. | reverse complement strand
GAACTGGATCCGCTCTCGCTCATCATCAATACTACCCTGGGCTGGGAGTTCTATGTCGCGGGTCAGAATGAGAAAGCCGTCGAGCAATTGCGGAAAGTTCTGGATATCGACCCAAAGTTTTCGCCGGCCCGGCGAATCCTCGAAGAAGTCTACGCACACATGGGCAAGCACAAGGAAGCCGTCGCGGAGAGAGAAAAAGCTTTGTCGCTTTCAGGAGGCCCCGAACTGGCGGCATCCATCGAAGAGGATTTCACCAAGTCCGGTTACAAAGGGGTGCTGCAAAGCTGGCTGGAAGGCCTGACGGAACTCTCCAAGCACAGCTACGTTTCTTCCTACAGCATCGCAGAGTCTTATATGCGGATGGGCGAAAAACAAAAGGCCTTCGAATGGCTGGAGAAGGCCTACGAGGAACACGACAGCGGCCTGGTCTCCCTGGCTGTGGAACCGATGTTCGAAATCATCCGCCCCGATCCGCGATTCAAGGAAATCATCAGGCGCATGAAGCTTGCGCATTAGGACCGGCGCGCCAAGTTGGCTGCTCATTCGGCGGTTTCCCGGCGCACTGCAGCCGTCTTCTATCGCAACGGATAATCCTTGTCGCCCGGCATATGCCCGTCCACACGCAGTACTTTCACGCCCGGACGCACGTTTCGGGAATCCACAAACGCGATGGCGCCGGGCAAGGCGGTCAAAAGCTCATATTGCATGTCGCTCGTATAGACAATCCTGGGCGGCGTCGAGGCTTCCGCGCGGAAAATCTTTGCCACCCAATACTGCTTGAACTGCGCTTCGGACATTTGATAAATCACGCGCAGCACGACGTCGCGTTCCCGAGCCACAGGGGCGCGAATCAGCAACACCACGGGAAGCTTTGAATTCCAATACTGCCGCTCGCCGAGCAAGACCTTGCGTACTTCGGAGAGTCCGAGATCGCTCACGGGAGTATCGGCATTCACCACGACGGCAATATCCGCACCGCGTGATGTCTGTGCGGTGGAAGGGGAGTGGAAAGCGACGGACGCCCAAAGAATCGTCCAGAAAAATATCCCGATACGTTTGCTGGTGGCATTCATCATCTGGCTCGCTTAAAAAGTGAAGTCCGTCTGGAAAAAGGCGCCGTTCACGCGCGGCTCCGTGGGCAGGCGCTTGGTGTTGCGGTACTCGCTCTTAAAGCTCGCGTAGTTCGTGATGTCGTACCGCAGGCCGAGGATGGAGCCGACCAAATCCTGATTCGTGAAAACCTGTTCGGTGAGCGGCGTGTGCGTATGTTCAAAGCGGTAGTAGGGCTTCAGCGTTTTTTCAAACCACGGCAGCCGGTAGCCGATTTGCACGTAGTATGCCTGACTGTTGGTGATGGCATTGGTCAAAATATTCTTGTGATTGACGTTCGCGAATTCCGCCAGGAATTCCGGATTCTCCTTTGTCCACACAAGGTGCGCGGCGGAGATCCATTCCCGGAACTGATTTCCCGCCGCCGTCACGACCGGCAGCGTAATTTTGTCGCGGTACACCGAGATTCCCATCTGCAATCCGTAGAGTCTGGCGGGCCGCGAGTAAAGGTTGGCCACCCAGGCGCGATTGTTATTGATGTCCCCCGCGTCACCGGGACGGCTGAGGGTGGAGCCGCGGCCATTGCCAACGCCAGCGCTGTAGCTGAGTCCCGCCCCTCCGGATGGGATATTGCCCTCGGCCAGGAATCCGACGAAGTGTACGGGGATAAACGTCCCGCCAATCCTAATCATGTCCGGACGGCTGATGGTGGTCTGCAGCCAGGCGCCGTGATGGAACGCGGCGTTCCAATATCCGATAGGCGTGTGGTACCGCCCGAAGGAAAGTTTGAAATAGTCGTTGTAGTCGTAGCGAATGATGGAGCGTTCCACTTCCACCGTATAACCCGTGGGCTGGGCATTGAAGGTAATTTCGGCGAAATAGCTCACTTTATGAGAAAGCGACGAAGCCAGGTGGAGGTCGAGTTGGCCCAGGTTGAAACCGCTGGTGGCGCCTTTCTGGTCCGTGGCGGAAAAATTCACGTCTCCAAAGCCTCGAATCTGAAGCGATGGATAGTGAGATTCCATCTGTCGAACCGTGGCCTGCGCCTCGGGCGATTCATGCTGATGCACCTCGGCAGGCCCAGGGGTTGGAGCCGCTTCGGCTATTTCCGGCTTTCGAGCAGCGGGAGCCTTCTCGGCCGATTCCGCAGCAGCCGGAGCCGCGGCAGGCCTTGCCTCCAGCTCAGCAACGCGTTTTTCCAGCTTCTGGACCTGCTCGATTAGCATCTTCACCTGCTCTGCCTGATCAAGCGGTGGCGGGCTTTGTGCCCAGGCAGCGCTTGCTGCAAATACCATCATTACGAGGAACGCCAGTCGTCGGCGCACGATTCCCTCCTCTACCAATCTCTTGGCTCTTTACCCGAGGGGAAGAACTCATCCGTGGTGAAATCTGGAATCAGACTCCCCCAGCCTGCTTCAGCAAATCACGGCTTAAATGTCGGGAGCCCTTCGTCACCCTGGTATGTGCCGAAGAGTGGAGCGTATTCTATGCTTCACGACTCGATTGTCAAAACTTACTTTCTCGCGTCTGCCACGTTCGACCCCCAGGCTCGTCAATTCAGTCTTACTTGCGAATCCCGATCGCGCATTCGCGAAGCATTTTAGCCAACAGAGCAAGTTCTAGGACTCCTAGCTAACTTCTCCTATCAACAGCGCATCTTAGGTTTGATTGCTTAGCTGTACCGCGCCGCGTATCATTACCGATTCATGTCTATGGTCTGCGCTCGTATACCCAAGTCTCGCTGCCTTCTGTTCCTCGCAGTCTTAGCGTTCCCGTATGCACTGTGCCTGGGACCCAGCGCCGCCACCGCGCAAGAATCGAATGAAATTCTCCCCCTCAGCCAGGTGCGCGCGGGCATGCAGGGGTACGCGTACACGATCTTTGCCGGCGATCAGATCGAGAAGTTCAACCTCGAAGTCATCGGCGTGCTGGACAATTTTCTCGGCCCCAAACAGTCCATCATCCTCGTGCAATTGAAGGGGCCTAAGGTCGAACACACCGGCGTGGTCGCTGGAATGAGCGGCAGCCCGGTCTATCTGGACGGCAAACTCGCGGGCGCGCTGTCATTGAAACTGGGCATCTTCACCAAGGAACCCATCGCTGGCGTCACGCCCATTCAGGATGTGCTAAACCCGCCTTCCCAGCCTGCCACCACCCAGGCCGCCACGCAGCAACTCGGGATCCCCAGTGAAGCCTCGACCCGGACCGGGTTGCCTTCCGGCTCCGCGCTGGAGCGCATCGAAACTCCGCTCGTATTCTCGGGCTTCCAGCCGGCAGCGCTCCAGCAATTCGCCAATCAACTGCAAGGCTACGGCTTCGTCGCGGCGCAAGGCGGCACGGCCTCCCCGCGGCCCGATGATGGGCATCTCGTGGCCGGAGACATGGCTGGCATGGTTCTTGTTCAGGGCGATGCCTCTATCAATTCGGCTTGCACGGTCACGGCGGTGCAAGCCGACCGTGTCTATCTCTGTGGCCATCCGTTTCTGAGTCTCGGCGACATTCAGATTCCCATGGCGCGCAGCCGCGTCGTTACCACGCTCTCTTCCGATCTCGCTTCCACCAAGATCGTCAACGTCGGCGGCTCCATCGGCACCATTACCGGGGATCATCTCACCGCGGTCACCGGCAAACTCGGAGCGGCTCCCGCGATGATTCCGCTGGATCTGACCCTGCTGGTCTCAGGCGCCGAACCTGCCAGGCAAAAGACGCTCCACTTCGAACTCGTCAATCACCCCAAGCTCACGCCGCTCCTCGTGGCCCTCACCACCTTCAGCGGTCTCACGCAGAATTCTCTCTACGGCGAGGGCACCACGCTCCATCTTTCCGGCGAGATTCGCTTGCAAGGCCATGCGCCGGTTCAAATCGAGAACACTTTCGCTCCGGGCGATTCTTTCTCTCCCGATGGCCTCCCCATCGCCCTCACGATGCAAAATGTTTTTGCACGCCTGTTCGTCAATACGTTCGAACCCGCCAAGGTGGAGCGCATCACCCTGCGAGTCGAAAGCGTTCCGGGCAGAAAATCATTCACCATTGAGAGCGCCTGGCTCGAAAAAGGGGAAGCCGCTCCCGGCGAGACGCTTCGCGTCCGCGTGCTGCTCCGGCCCTATCGAGGCGCTGCCCGCGTGGAGGAAACCACTGTTCGCGTCCCAGAACAGGTTGCGCGCGGTACCACGCTGCGCGTCCTGGTCAGCGACGCCGATCTGCTGAACCGTGCGTCGCGCGGGTTCGCTTTTGCCGGCGCCGGCAGCGGCCCCAACGGCCTGGATCAACTCATCGCGCTCCTGAATCGCGAGCGCCGCAACGATCGCCTCTACGTCGGCCTGTTCGCTCCTTCCCCCACGCTTCTGTGGGACGACAAGGAACTACCGAACATTCCGCTCTCGCAAATCAACGTCGTCGACGGCCGCCCCACTCCCGGCAGCGTCCAGGTACTGCGCGAATCGTTGGCCAGCGAATCGTCCATCCCGCTCGGGGGCCCCGTTTCCGGCGTTATCTCTCTGAATCTCCAAATCCGGTGAAAATCACGATGCCCAAGCCGCCATCTCGCGCACGTTTGTTCCGAATCCTTTACCTCATAAACCTCCTTTGCCTCATTTGCCTCCCTTCTCTATTCGCCGAGCACACCCGCCGCTGGCGCCAGTCCACTTACGATGAGTTCCTGAAAGGCACCGCGCACGGCGTGGCGGTGCGCAGCGATGGCCGCCTCGAACTCGCGCCCAAGTTCACCTTGCTCGCCGACGCGGACGCTTCTTATCTTTGGTCCGTCCGCCTCGATCCCAAGGGCGCGCTCTACGCCGCGGGCGGCTCGCCCGCGAAAGTATTTCGTTTCGATTCGAACGGCAAACCCACCGTGGTCTTCGATTCCACGGACCTCTCCGCGCAGGCCATCGCCTTTGACTCCAAAGGCACTCTCTATGTCGGCACTTCTCCCGATGGCAAGGTTTACCGCGTGTCGGGTTCGGGCGAGAAGTCCGTTTTTTTCGATCCCAAAACGAAATACATCTGGGACCTCGCTTTTGCGCCCGACGGAACTCTGTACGTCGCCACCGGTGACAAAGGTCAGGTCTTCGCCGTCGCGCCCGACGGCAAGGGCGAACTCTTCTACTCCAGCGACGAGGCGCACATTCGGGTTCTGGCTTTCGACGCCAAGGGAAATCTCATCGCCGGCACCGAACCCAGCGGCCGCATCCTACGCATCAGTCGGAATTCCTCGAAGACTTCCGCCAAGGACTCCAAGGACTCTGCCGCGGCGAAAGCCGAAGGCTTCGTTCTATACGAAACTTCCAAGCGCGAAGTTACCTCCCTGGCTGTAGCCACCGATGGCACGATCTACGTGTCCGCGATTGGCGAGAAGCAGCGCACCGGACCAGCTCCCAGCGCCATCATCTCCACACCGCAAGGCACGACAACCATCACCACCGGCGGCGTAATCAGCGGCGGCCAACTCCAGCCGCAACAATCCTTCATCCCATTTCCTCCTCTGCTCTCCAGCAGCATCTACCGCATCAGCGCCGAGGGTGTACCGGAAGAGCTTTGGTCTTCGCGCGAAGATATCGTCTACGCTCTCGGACTCGCTTCCGACGGCCGGCTCCTGGCCGGGACCGGCAACAGCGGCGCTCTCCTGGCCGTCGATGGTCACGGCGTCTTCGCCCATCTCGCCAAATCGGGCTCCGCGCAAATCACAGGCATCGCCCGCAATTCAGCGGGTAAAGTTTTTCTGTGCACGGCGAATCCTGGAAAAGTTTATTCGGTGGGCCCCGAGTACGAAGCCGAAGGCACGTTTGAATCCCGCTCTTTTGATGCGCAACTTTTTTCGCAGTGGGGCCGCATCGAATGGTGGAGCCCTCCACCGGCCGCGGCAAAATCCTCAGCCCAGCCGAATGAACCGCGTCTGGAATTTTTTGTGCGCTCGGGAAATACGGATGACCCCGGCCGCGAGTGGTCCCGCTGGTACGGCCCCTATGCGAAATCGGGCAGCGCCATGGAAGCGCCGTCCGCGCGGTTCGTGCAGTGGAAGGCCGTCATTCGCGATGGCCGACCAGGCGACGGCATTGATTGGGTCAGCCTGGCGTATCTGCCACGCAACGTCGCGCCGGTCATCGACGGAATCGCGCTGCAAGATCCCGGCGTGCGGGCACAGAGCCAGGTTGGCATCTCATCGGGCCAGCCAACAACGGTAATCCTCAAGATGCCGCCATCGCCCAATGTTTCCGGCGTGGTGATTGCGCAGAGCAGCACGCCGCCGCGATTCGAACAACCGCCACAAGGCACTCTGCAGAGGGGCTATCAATCCGTTCTCTGGACCGCGCACGACGACAACGACGACGAAATGCGTTACGCGGTCTACTTTCGCGGCGAAAACGAGCGCGAGTGGAAATTATTCAAGGACAACCTCGAACAAAAATTCTATTCGTGGGATGCGACTGCGCTGCCGGATGGCGCCTACTACCTGAAAATCTTTGCCACCGACGCGCCGTCAAATCCCCCTGCCCTGGCGCTCAAGACCGAACGCGAAGGCGAGCGTTTCGAGGTAGACAATACGCCGCCGGTAGTCAAAATCATGGGCACTATTTCGGATTCACCGATGCCGAACGGCAAGCTCACGATAGTCCAGTTCACCGCGCAGGATGCGGAGAGCAGCATCGAGCGCGCGCAGTACAGTGTCGATGGCGGCGAATGGACCCTTGTTGCCCCAACCAGCCGCATCAGCGATGCGCCGGAAGAACGCTACGAAATCTCACTCAGCGCACTTGCCCCGGGGGAACACACGATTGCGGTGCGTGCCTACGACCGATTCGAGAATGTCGGCAGCGCAAAAACCACCTTCACGGTGCCAGCCGTGAAACCCTGAGGCTCGGTGTGCGGAAAAACACGCCGGGATGAAGCTCAGCCTCTAAAGCCGGATCACAAAAAGCTCCAAATTGGGGCAAAATCTCAGTTCGCCCAGCGGTCTTGGGGCGGGATGGTCTGGAATTTTTCAATTTCGGCGCCGAAACCGATGCGGCCGTCCCCGTAAGCCTCGTTGCGCACATGTACGACGCGCGCCGTGCAGCGCATCTCCTGGGCGGTATTTCCGGTCACTTCCGCGGGCATGCGCAAGGTCGCTTCGATGGGCATTCCCACTTGCAGGGGAGCCGATGACGCGAAGAAGAAGCCGCCGCGCGAGACGTTCAGAGCCTCCGTGAAGTGCTCGGTCCTGTCCCCGACTACCCCGAGCGCACGGAAGCGCAGGGGCGTTCTCAGGTTGAGACGTGCCAATTGGCGGCGTTCAGATACTTTCATTTTGTCCTCCCTAGCGCGAGGAAAGGTCTGGCGCAGGCACTCGCGAATTTAGTGGAGGGGTACTTCCAGCGTAACAGACACAGCCCGGTGGTCAAGTACCAAACATGGCATGGCCAAGTGATACCAGTACCCGCATGAAGTGCGTGCGCGTTTGGAACAGCAACTCGGACGCAGCCAGTTACGGCATGCCATAATGCCTCTTTTACTCCGGCAAACAAGGCATTATAAGTGGGTGCGCCAAACGTAAAGAATTGGCAAGCGTTTCCGAGCCCCAAGTGAGCCTTATGAGCAGCGCCCCATCGGTCGAAATAGCAAACTACCAGCCGCCCAGTTGGGAGGCGATCCTCGCGGCGCATGCGCGCATCGCCCCCAGGATCCACCGCACGCCGATCCTGACCTCCGCATCCCTGGACGCCATGACCGGGGCACATCTGTTCTTCAAATGCGAAAACTTGCAAAAAACCGGCTCGTTCAAGATTCGCGGGGCCTCGAATGCCATCCTCTCCCTGACGGAGAAAGAGGTGGCAAAAGGCATCGTCACGCAATCGAGCGGCAATCATGGCGCTGCCGTGGCCTGTGCGGCTGCGTGGCGGGGAGTTCCGGCCTGGATCGTC
The DNA here is from genome assembly GCA_041495665.1 of Candidatus Acidiferrum sp. Taxonomy (GTDB): domain Bacteria; phylum Acidobacteriota; class Terriglobia; order Acidiferrales; family UBA7541; genus Acidiferrum. The sequence goes on along the minus strand of JBGQDD010000126.1, from coordinate 265 downwards.
ATGCCGAAGAATGCGCCCGCCGTGAAAGCCAGGGCCATCGAGGGTTACGGTGGGAAAATTGTTCTTTGCGAGCCCACGGTGACCGCGCGGAAAGCAACCTGCGACCGCGTCCAGGCAGAAACAAGCGCGCATCTGGTGCATCCCTACGACGACGACCGCATCATCGCGGGACAGGCCACGGCAGCGAAGGAGCTTCTGGAAGAGTTTGGCGACCTGGATGCCGTTTTCGCGCCGGTCAGCGGCGGCGGATTGCTCAGTGGGACCT
>JBGQDD010000125.1:0-8211 GCA_041495665.1 Candidatus Acidiferrum sp. | reverse complement strand
TAGGGGCGTAGCTCAGTGGTAGAGCAGCGGCCTTTTAAGCCGAAGGTCGTGGGTTCGATCCCCACCGCCCCTACCAAAGTTTTTCTCCCTGGCCTGCTTAGGCCATTTGCATGGTAATACCTTCCTCAGATTGATTCCGAGGAAGGAGAACCGACAAGGAACGAAAGAAGATGGGAGTCAGAGCACTATTGATGGTTGCGTGTGCCGCGCTCGCACTGCCTATGGCCGCGCAGCGACAAGGGCCGTTGCCACCACCGCCCCCAGGCACAGTGGCTCCATCCAGTCCGCCTGCGGAGTCAGCGAAGACAAATGCTTCCGGGCAAGAGGCGTCCTCTCATATCACCAATGAACCGCCGGGCGTGCCCGTGCAGCAAATCATTCAGAAATTCACGGAGCACGAGGATGAGTTCCGCAAGGAACGCGAGAATTTTACGTACACACAGGTGGTCGTGCTTCAGACGATCGATGTCGACGGACAGGTGGACGGCGAGTACCGGCTGACCAGCGATATCCAGTTTACGCCGGAAGGGAAGCGGTTCCAAAAAGATATCTATGCCCCGACGTCAACCATCGAACGCATCATCATGACTCAGCAAGATTTTGACGATATCGAAAAGGTTTGGCCGCTGGTGCTCACGCCGAACGAAGTGCCTAAATATGAGGTCAAGTATGTGGGCCGCGAACGGGTCGACGAGCTTGGCACTTATGTTTTCGACATCACTCCGAAGCAGTTGGAGAAGGGCCAGCGTTACTTTCAAGGGCGCATCTGGGTGGACGACAAGGACCTGCAAATCGTCAAGACCTCGGGAATCTCCACGGGTTTAAAGAAGAAGAAAGAAGACAGTGCCTATGCACACTTCGAAACCTTTCGCGAAAATATCGAAGGCCACTATTGGTTCCCGACGTACACGCGAGCCGATGACACGCTTCATTTCAAGTCAGGATCTGATGTGCGTTTTCGAGTATCGGTTCGATACCAGAACTATAAGCGATTCGGCTCGACCATCAAGATCGGAAAGCCTACGCAGGTGGACCCGGAGAAACCGTAAAGTCGGGGAGCCAGGCGCCTGGCCTAGCGTCTGCTGAGCCAGACGAGCGTTACCCCGGCACAAACGATCAGAACGCCCAGCCAGCGCTGCGGGCTGATGCGTTCGTGCAAGAACAACATGGCGCCAAATGCGCCGGCCGCATAGCTCAAGGCGGTCACGGGAACGACGAAACTCACGTTTTCGATGGAGAGCATCGCCAAAAGCGAGAAGAAGGCCAGCGTCATCATCGCGATGCCAATCCACATCCAACCCACGCGCATCGCGCGGAAAACAAAACGAGCGAGCGCGGCCGGCCGGAAGTCGTGAACTTCGCCGACCACCTTCATCGCTCTGGAGACACAGAGCTCGCCGCCGGTGCCTGCGGCAACAATGAGAAATAGCAACAAGAACTCGAGCACGTTTACGCCTTCTCCGTGGTTCGCGGATGCGTGTGCCCGACAATAAAGACACCGACGCAGATAACAAATATGCCGATCCAGCGCAGCGGAGGCACGGCTTCTCCCAAAAGGAAATATCCCAGCATGGCCACCACCGCGTAGGAGAACGAGGAAGCCGGCTGAACGTAGCTGTAGTCCGCCCAAGTGAGAACGAGCATGTAGGCGACAAAAAAGGCGAGCAAGCAGGCGATCCCAAGCCAGATGTAACCTGAAGTGATGATGCTGACAAGAATATGATAAAGATCGCCCGGCACCCAGTTTTTGGCGGAGCCCACCCCCTTCATGCCCTTACTGAGCAGGACGTTGCCAAGCGGAGCAAACAAGACGATGATCAAAATAAATGTGTAGGTTTTCAGGTGCAGCCCTGGGGAATCTTTCATGCCAAAATTATCTTACAGGATGTCTCGCCGAGACCAAAGCCCCGGGCAGCGAAATAGTTCGTTTTTTGCTATGCTTTTTCGATAGAAGCAGCCGTTCAGGGCGCGCCTTACCATCGACGGAGCAGCGTGGCACAATCCTAGTGCGCGAGGTGCAATGATTTCGAAAGCCGCCGATTACCTATTTCTTGTCTTAGCCGCCGCGCCTTTCATCTATTATTTGCTCGTCCTGTATAGTTCCCGGCTTTTTTTTCGGAATTCGAAAGATGGTCCGCAGAAAAACCTGGATTTTACGCCGCCGGTGAGCAACTTGAAGCCTGTCCGCGGCCTGGATCCCGAAGCCTACGAAAATTTTGCTAGCTATTGCAAGCAGGACTACCCGGATTATGAGCTGATTTTCTGCGTCGGTGATGAAAACGACGCCTCGGTGCCCGTTCTTCAGAAGCTGATGCGCGATTTTCCCGAACGTCAGATTCGTGTCCTCTATGGTTCGGGACGCACGGCCATCAACGACAAAGTGGCAAAGCTGGTCAGGATGGTGAACGAAGCTCGTAATGAAGTCTTAGTGATCAACGATAGCGACGTTCGGGTCGAGCCAAATTATTTGCGGACCGTGGTGGCGCCGCTGCGCGATCCGAAAGTGGGCGGAGTGACCTGCCTGTACGTTTCCACTCAGGACAAAACTTTCACGCAACATCTTCAGTCCATCGGCATGATTTCCGACTTTTACCCCGGAATTCTGGTGGCGCGGCAACTTGATGGAATCAAGTTCGCGCTGGGACAGACGATCGTCACGACGCGCGCGCACCTCGCCGGATTCGGCGGCTATGAGGCCATCGAAAACCGCCCCGCGGATGATCTTCTGGTTGGCCGATTGATCGCGGAACAGGGCTTTGAGGTCGAGCTGCTTCCTTACGCCGTTCAGACCGTTCCAGACTACGACTCACTCAAGGATCTTTTTATCAAGCGGCTCCGCTGGATGACGGTGATGCGCCACATGCGCCCCTGGGGACACCTGGGGCTCGTTTTTACGCAGGGACTGCCGTGGTGTGTGGCTGTCGCGCTGACTCATCCGGCAGGAATCGGCCTCGCGTATGTCGGCGCCTATGTGGTGTTCCGCGTGGCGATGACCTGGCTGGTCGGCGTCTGGGGATTGCAGCAGGCCGGACTCTGGAAGAAGATGCCGCTCATCGTCGTGTGGGACGCAACCGCGTTCGTGATCTGGCTGCTGACCTTCGGTCGCAAGAGCATTCGTTGGCGCAACGTGGACTATCGGATTCGCGAAGGAATGCTGGTGCCGGTCGTTCAAGCTCCTGCACATAATTCTCTCATTGATGGCTAGTTTTCGGCCGTGCGAGTCGTGACGATGTAAAGTATGTGACTGCGAGAAAGATAAGAGACTGCTCGCGCATTCGCTTAAGGAGTTCATGGGAGCAAGAATTGCTGTTGCGGGGGCGGGAATCTACGGTGCGACGGCGGCGATCCGGCTGGCCGAGCAGGGCCACGACGTCCATCTCTTCGATCCTCTTGGCGTCATGCGCGCCGCGTCTGCCATCAATCAGTATCGCTTGCATGCCGGCTACCACTATCCACGCAGCCCGGAAACCATCCAGGAAACGAGGGAAGCGCGCACGGAGTTCATCCAGGCTTTTGAACCGGCCATCGTTCGAAACAGCCGGCACTATTACGCGATTCCAAAAAAAGATTCCCGTACACTTCCGGATTTGTACGAAAAGACGATGAAAGATCACGGGCTTCCGCTCAAGCGCTGCCGGCCGGGGTGGATGAATTTCGACTTTATCGACCGCTGTTACCAGGTCGAAGAGCATATCTACGACCCGGACGTCCTAAGAGAGCTAGTTGAGAAACGCATCGCCTCGCTTGGAATTCCTATCGAACAAAAGCCATTCACGCCCGAGATGCGTCCCGGTTTTGATTTTGTCGTGTGGGCTACCTACGGAATGGGCGCTAGCCGGCGGGTCTTCAAGATCGCAAAGTTTCAAGTCGCTGAGAAAATGTTGATCGAACTTCCAGCGGCTCTACAAGGGATCGCCCTGGTGGTCGTCGATGGACCATTCACGGCGTTCGATCCATACGGCAGCTCGAGCAAATCGCTGTTCGGTTCCGCAAAGAACACGAATCACTGGACGACCACCAATCCGGACGAGCTCGTTCCGGAACCGTACGCCAGTATTTTAAACCAGGCGGAGTTCCGCCCGGTGCCCTTCACGCGGTTTGACGCCATGCGCAAGGATTGCTGCGACACCGTCCCAGGCGCCAAGGACGCGGTGTATCTAGGATCGCGGTTCACGATCCGAGTGGTGGAAGACAATCCCGAGCACGACCGCAGAATCCTCTACGTGCAGGAAGGTGCGCCCGGCGAGATTCACATTTTTTCGGGAAAGGTTGTGAGCGCCGTGAAAGCCGCACGCCTGGTCTGCGAGAGGGTTGCCCGCCATGGCTGAAGCGCCAGGCTACGTTATCCTGGGCCGCGGACGCTGGGCGCAGAAGATGCGGCCGATCGTCTCCGGTGAGGGGAGAAGCGTCGTATCGGTTGAAGAGACGCGGCAGCGCCCTTCCGAAAGTGAATCAGACTATGTCGAGCGCCTCGCGGTGGCCATAAGAGCAAGCGGCGCGCAAATCGCATGGCTCTGCGTTTCTCCGGGTCGTCATGTCTCTATGATGATCTCGGCGGCAATTGAAGCGGGCCGGCACGTCATCGTGGAGAAGCCTTGGTATGGATCAATCGAGGATACTCAGAAATTACAGTCGCTGGCCCGCGCAAAAGGGCGCGTTGTTGCCGTCCACTTCGAATATCTGGTTCTCGAGGAAGTCGAAAAGTGGAAAGCGGAGTTTCATCCTGGAGCGGGATGCCGTCTCGGCGGGCGTTTTTTCTTGAGCCGTTCCGACCGATCGGGAGTCCCGCCGATCGACAATCTCGGCTGCCACTTGCTGGCGATTCGTGAATACGCGGTTCCTTCTTCGGGGGTTTCCGAGCTTCGTTGCGGCTACGAGCTTCCCGACGAGCGGCTGGTATGGATTGACAGGGGCGATCGGCGGCTTGCTACGATCGATCTCTTTTCGCACCGGCAACCGATCATCCAGCGCTTCATGCAAAAAGTGGAGGCCGCGCTGGATGGCGCGGCCTTTCCCTTCGACTTGGAATTTGCACTGCGTGTAGCCCGCGAACTCAACGCGTTTAAGAGCAGAGGCCCGGCTTGAGGATTCTTACGCCTCTTTCGCTTTAACTGCCGTCGATTGCGAATTACCCACGCGCGCATCGGACGCCGCGGATCTCGTCGGCATGCTCATCTGCATGCGGCGCTCGTTCTTCGGTTCGCGCCAGTTGACCTGCGGCAGCATGAGCGAGCCATCCACCCGATCGCGGTACTTCATGGCGATATTCATGAGCGAATCGAGCAGCGAATCCGAAAGTTGGTGCGGCTGCAAGCCGAGGTCGATGAGCTTCGAATGTTTTGCGTTGTAGTAGTGCTGCTCGGCTTCGACACGAGGATCGGGAATGTGATCGATCTCCACGGTCATGCCAAGTTTCTTCGCGGCGGATTCCACCAGGTGGGCCAGATCCAATATTGAGAACTGCTCGGTGAACTGGTTGTAAACGCGGCACTCGCCCTTGGCAGCGGGGTTATGACACGCAAGTTCGACGCATCGGACGGTGTCCCGAATGTCGAGGAAGCCGCGCGTCTGACCGCCCTTACCGTACACGGTGAGCGGCTGGCCGATGGCCGCCTGCACGCAGAAACGGTTGAGGACCGTGCCGAAAACATCGTCATAATCGAAGCGATTGATAAGCGCTTCATCGAGGGCCGATTCGTCGGTCGTCGTTCCATAAACGACGCCCTGATTGAGGTCCGTGGCGCGAATACCCCAGATTTTGCAGGCGAATATCATGTTGTGGCTGTCGTGTACTTTGGAGAGGTGATAAAAGGAGCCGGGTTGCTTCGGGAAAGGCACCACGTCCTTGCGGCCGTTGTGTTCGATGGCGATGTAGCCCTCTTCGATGTCGATGTTGGGCGTGCCGTACTCGCCCATGGTCCCCAGCTTGACGAGGTGACAATCCGGTAGGAATTCGCGGATGGCGAAAAGAAGGTTTAGCGTGCCGACGACGTTGTTGACCTGCGTGAAGACGGCGTGCTTGCGGTCAATCATCGAATAGGGAGCAGAGCGTTGTTCCGCGAAATGGACCACCGCCTCCGGCTCGAAGGACTTTAGCGTGGACGCGAGAAAATCGTAGTCGGCCACGTCGCCAACGAACATCTCAATGGTTTTGCCGGTCAGGTTCTGCCAAACCCTCACGCGGTCCGTCAGCGGACGAATGGGAGTAAGCGTCTGCGCGCCAAGCTCGTGGTCCCAAAGGCGCCGCAAAAAATTGTCAACGATGGCAACCGAATGGCCCCTCTGCGACAAATAGAGGGCTGTAGCCCAACCGCAGTAGCCGTCCCCACCGAGTACGGCAATCTTCATGAACCCTCCTTAGGGCCAATCTCTCTTGCAATTTCTATCGCAACTCGAACTGCGAGCAACTCTCCCTTGCATGCGCAGCGGCAAATGGGGCGCCCGCCGAAAACCACTCTGGCAGGGACTTTCTTTTTTTACCTGTATACCCAGGGCTTTGCAAGAGAGTTTTTGAAGGCTGCTGACAAAGGGGGTATCCCCTCTGGCAGGCTGGCGCGCTCCAGCGGATGGTTGGTAAGAATGAGCTTGCCGCCTCCCGCAGCGACGATATGGAGATGATCCTGGCCAACCAAGTCCTCGAAATGCCAGAGGTTTGCCTGGTAGGCCACCAGATAAAAGCGCTGCGGCTCAAGCCAGAGACTCTTGAACCGTGCGTCGTCGATAAACACGTCTGGAGCGCCCGGCGCATAAGAGCCGTATTCAAGATTGAAATATCGCCCATTCAAGATCAAAACGTCGCGTTGCGCATAAAACGTAATGGAAGACAGAGCCCAGTAATTATGGTCCACGATCAGCTTTCCAGCAGGCGACTTCAGCAGCGCTTCCGCCAATGGCCGCGACGATAGAAATGGATCGAACACCACCATGGCCAGGCGAGCGGCATGGTAAAACAGCACCATCATCAGCGCGGCTGCCAGGAAGGAACGCAGACCGACCCATCGGAAGGTCGCGAGGGCGCCGCCAAGCAAAGCGATCGCTGCGATCGCCAGAGGGAGGCGCAGATACGCGAATGAATCGAACGTAAGATCCATCATGTGGCCCAGGGAGAGGAAATAGGCGCTGGGATGGTGGCCGAGCGCTGTAGAGATGTCACCCGGTGCGGGAACGTTGCGCACCAGAAAAAAAATGGTGATGCAGGCGAGAGCGGCGCAACCCGCGACCACGGAGAGAACTCGAGTTCCACGGCGGATCCAATCACCGCCCGCGGCCATCGCTGAGCCGAGCAGCAAGGCCAGCGCGGGATAGCAGGGCATCGAGTAATATTCCTGCGTCGTGGAAAAGGTAAAGAACACCAGGATAAACCCGGTCCAGCATAGTGCCAGCAGACGTGCGCGGCCGGCGCGGTCGATGGGTTTGAAGGAAAGCCGGGCGATGGCGGGGAAGTAGACGCTCCACGGGAATAGCCAGAGCAAATGGAGGAGCCAGAACCACAGCCGTGGAACGGTATTGTAATCGCGAGGATAGCGCAGATTGAGGAAGCGAAGAACCTGCTCGTTGATGAAATAGAACCAGAGAAAACCGTGGTATTCGCCCGGACCGCTGTGAAGCGAGAGAGAAAAATAGGGTGGATTTCGAAGCGTGGCCAGAATATGCCAGGGCGCCGCTACGAGGAGTGCGATTAAGAAACCGCTGATAGGGCGCAGCCGCTTCCACGTTCGTGCGACAAAAAATTGCCTGGTCAGAAAAAGATAGAGCACGCCAGCAGCGATCGGAAAAACCGCGCCGATCAAGCTTTTCAGCAAAAACCCAATCCCTATGCTGGCAGCGAGAACGAAGGCCCAGAAACGCGGGTGTGGCTCCTCTTCGTCGAGCGCGCGCAGGAAGGCCCACATAGCCAAGGCGATGGTGAGCCTTAAAGTCACGTCGGGAATGACGATGCGCGTGAAGAGGAAGAGGCCGACGCAGGTGGCCATGCACAAGCCCGCATACAAACCTGCTCTCCGCCCGAACGCCCAGGTGCCGAAGGCACACGTCAGGCAGGCCAGTCCGATTGCGGAAAGTGCGAAAGGGATGCGCGCCGCCCAGTCATGCACGCCAAAAATCTTGAACGAGACGGCCATCGGCCAGTAAAACATGGCCGGTTTCTCGAGGAAGACGATGCCATCCACCCTCGGCGTCACCCAATCCCCGGAGGTAACCATGTTTCTGGAG
>JBGQDD010000124.1:0-8269 GCA_041495665.1 Candidatus Acidiferrum sp. | reverse complement strand
GTAGCGCCCGTACTGGGTATGGAGAGGCAAATCCAACCCAAGTGCATGACGCAATTGAGTCAGTTGTCCCGGTGCTGCGCCCTCGCCCAGCATCTGCTCGACGGGATCGCCCGGCACGATGTGAATCATGAGAAAGACGAGTGTGAGAACGAGCCAGAGGGCCGGCAGCGTGAGGAGAAATCGTCTGAGGAAGTAGCGCGCCATTTGTGTTGAATAACCTAGGAATTCTCTCGTGTGACTTTCGATTCCCTGGACGGTTGCAGCAGGACTTCCGGAAACACCTGTGTGCTGCTTTCGTTCTCAGCCGGACGAATGCGTTGAATCTTCACTCGTGCAACGCGCTTTCCATCCATTTCCACGACCGAGAAGCGAAAGTTGGCATACTCAAAGTTTTCTCCGCCCTTGGGAATGAAACCCAATTGGTCGAGGACGAATCCACCTACGGTGGCGTAAGCCGGGTCCTCCGGCACGGTGATGTTGTATTGCGTGTCGAGGTCGCGCACATTCAGGGCCGCATCAAAAATTAACGCGCCATCCGCGAGTGTGAGGGGCTGCTCGACAACGTCAAATTCGTCGTGAATCTCCCCCACCATCTGTTCGAGGATGTCTTCGATGGTAACCAGCCCGAGAATGCTGCCAAATTCGTCCACCACCAGGGCCATGCCGGCGTGACGGGTGCGCAACTCGAGAAGCAATTCGTTGGCGGGCTTGGTCTCGGGCACGATGAGCACTTCGCGCAAGACGCGGCGCAAATCGAAAGGGGGCGGCGATAGGTTTTCCTCGAGCCGGCGTTCGCGATCGAGGAGGATCCAGATCATGTCTTTGATATGAACAAAGCCGAGAATGTGGTCCGCGTTGCCGCGATAGACCGGGATTCGCGAACGCTGGGTTGTTGCGAAAACTCGCATCACCTCGTCCAGGCTCGACTCCACGGGAAGCGTGTGGATGTCCGGGCGCGGCACCATAATCTCCCGCACCTGGATTTGAGCAAGCTCCATGGCGCTGAGAATGAACTTTTCTTCGCCGGGCGCGATCAGACCGCGCTCGCGGGCCTGTTGGATTTGGATCTGGAGCTCTTCGGTCGAATGCGCAACACCATGGACCTGCGCTGAAGTAACTCCCAAAGCCATCACAATCGCACCCGATATGCGGTCGAGCAAATAGATTGCCCAATGGAAGGTGTTCAGAAACCATTGGAACGGTAGTGCGACCAGCAGCGCAACGCGCTCCGCGCGGGCAAGGCTGAGTGTCTTCGGGACTAACTCCCCAATCACGACGTGCAGCGCACTCAAAAGGGCAAATGCGCAGGCGAGCGCGACGGCATGGGCAAAGAGTGCAGTGTGCGCCCCCAAACTGCCGGGCCAAATCGCCTGAAATATTTTTGCAAAAGTGGCTTCGCCAAGCGCGCCGATCGCCAAGCTTGAGAGCGTGATGCCTAGCTGCACGCCCGAAACGACGCGGTGCAAGTCGCCGAGGAGCACTTCAACCACGCGCGCCCGCGCATTCCCCTTTGCGACCAGCTGCCGGACGCGTGACAATCGCACGGCGACGAGGGAAAACTCCGTCGCTGCAAAAAAGCCATTCAGCGCGATCAACGCCAGGACGCCGATCAGGCGCACTGCCATCATAGGCGGATTCTTTCTCCCTGCGGCATTGTAGCAGCATGGTGTTCGCCAGACGTGTGCTCGTTCGGACTGATCACTAACACGCGGTTGCAGACCCGCAGCACCTCCTCTACACTCAATTTTTGCCTAAATCAGGTGGGAGAGAACTTGCGAACCATTCTTCGGATTTTTTACTGGATCTTCACCATTCTGGTGATTGCGGCAGCCTCCTTAGCCTGGTGGTTTATCTACCGCCCGTTGCCGCAAATCGACGGGAGCGCTTCTCTGCCCGGTCTCCAGCGGGAGGTCACCGTCGAGCGTGACCGCTGGGGAGTGCCGCACATCCTTGCCGCGTCAGTGGAAGATCTCGCGGAGGCGCAGGGCTACGTCATGGCGCAGGATCGCCTGTGGCAGATGGATTTGCTCCGCCGCGCCGCCCGTGGGCAGCTTTCTGAAATCCTGGGAGTCACAACGCTCAACATTGATAAGAGCTTTCGAACCTACGGTTTCGGCCGCGCTGCTGAACGAGATGCCGCGTTGCTCGATGCCGAATCTCGCAAGGTAATGGAAGCGTATGCGCGCGGCGTGAACCAATTTATCGAGCAGCACAAAAAGAATCTCCCACTCGAATTTTCGCTCCTCCGCTACGAACCCAGGCCCTGGCAGCCGTCCGATACTCTGGCTATTTCCGGCTACATGTATCGAACTCTGACGGACACCTGGGAAAGAGAATTGAATCGCGCCAAAGTTGCAGAACGGGCGGGTGCGGATCGCGCCAAGGATCTTTTTTCGGAAGAGGCCGCGATGGATCGTTTCGTCGTCGGCGATCCCAAGGTTATCGATGATGGCTCGCAACGTTCGGCGGCAGACGCCGACGATGAAGATGATGAAGACGACCTGCAACCGGACACCGTGCTAAAAGCCGACCGTGGGGCATCGGGCGGCGTCCTGACAGCGGAGAGCGATCCAGACCTGACCAGTGCTCTCGCGGAGTCCATACAAGAGTTTCTCCAGGAATCAAAGAACGAGATTCGCCAAGGCCTTGGCAGCAACAACTGGGTCGTCAGTGGCGCGCATACCGCCACCGGGAAGCCCTTGCTCGCCAACGACACTCATCTCGAGCTTTCCATCCCGTCCATCTGGTACGAGATTCATCTCACCGCACCCGGCTGGAATGTCAAAGGCTTCACCCTGCCCGGCGCCCCCATGGTCATCATCGGCCACAACGAACGCATCGCATGGGGCTTCACTAACAACGGCGCCGATGTTCAGGATCTTTACGTCGAGACGTTCAATGCGGCTTCGCCGGATGAGTATCGTATGAAGGGCGCATGGACGAAGGCGCAAATCATCGACGAGACCATCCACGTCAAAGGCCAGCAGGACGAACATCTACAAGTCACCGTCACGCGCCACGGCCCGGTCGTTCATCGCGAAGGAGACAAAGCCTACGCACTGCGTTGGACCGCGACGGAGCCTGGTGGGCTCGCCAACAGTTACAACTGGCTGGGCAAAGCCCGCAACTGGAAAGAATTCCGCGAAATCATGAAGCGCGTGTGGGGCCCGGGGCAGAACGCGGTGTACGCGGATGTGGAGGGCAATATCGGATACGTGATGGCCGCGCGCGTGCCGATTCGAAAAAAGGGCCACGGCGAAGTACCCGTTCCGGGAGACACGGACGACTACGAGTGGACCGGCTACATCCCGTTCGAACAACTGCCGCAGGCGCTCAACCCAGAAAGTGGATTGATTGTCACCGCCAATGCGCGTGTGGTGGGGCCGAATTACAAACCGTATCTCACGGATCGCTGGGAAGAGCCGTACCGCACCGCGCGCATCTACGATCTGCTGCATGACCGCCACGATTTGCGGCCCGAGGACATGTTGAAAGTTCAGACGGACACCTACAGCTATCCCCACGTTTTTCTGGCCGATCAATTATTGGCGGCCACGAAAACGGCGAGTCCGCGCGACCCGCGGGCCAAACAATTGATTGACGGCTTGAAAGATTGGAACGGAATTGCGGATGCCGACTCGCCAGAAGTTTCTTTTTTGCATGCGACACGATCTACGGCCATCGCTCTCCTCCTCGAGCCATTTGTCGGTAAGGACTTCACTCTCTATCAATGGCGCAGCATGACTTTTCTTCAAAAAATTCTCACCGACCGCCCCGCGAAATGGCTGCCCGCTGCTTATAAGAGCTATGACGAATTGCTCGCCGCGGCTGCCGACATCGCGGTGACCAACCTGGCCGAACAAAGCAAGAGCGAGCGCGTCGAAGATTGGGCGTGGAAACGCTTCAACTCCCTGGACATGTTTCATCCCCTCGGGCGCGAAGGTGTGTTGAAGCGATTCCTCAGCATCACGGACAAGCCGCAATCGGGAACGCTCTACAGCGTGCGTGCGCCCACAAAAATTCACGGCCCTGCGATGCGCTTTGTCGGCGACCCCGGAAACTGGGATGAATCCATCCTGCTCATCCCCGCGGGACAATCCGGCCAGCCAGGCAGCAGCCATTACTCCGATCAGTTTTCCTACTGGTACGAAGGCAAACCTATTTTCGCGGCGTTCAGCGACGCTGCTGAGGCGAACGCGCGGAAGCATACACTCGCTCTCAAGCCTGGTTTATGATCTTGTACAGCGATCATGCCTGAACTCCCGGAGGTCGAAGCCGTTGTGCGCACTCTTCGTCCTCTTGTGGAGGGCCGGCGAATCCATTGTGTTCACGCCTTTCACCCCATCGCCACGAAGCCGCAAGCCGCTTCGCATGTTGCTCGCCAAGCCCAGGGCCGCCGCATTCGCATCGCCGATCGCAAGGGTAAATATGTTCTTCTCCTCTTGGACCGCGGGCTGCTGACGATGCATTTTCGGCTCGATGGCCAACTCCTGTGGTTTGCAAATGGCAAAGAACTGCTGCAACGCGCCAACCAGCGCGAAAAAGGCGTGCACGTCGATGTTGCCCTCGAGTTGGACAAAGGTGTCCTCGGTTTCGCCGATCGCCGCCACTTCGGCCGTATCCACATCTGGGAATCCGCCGATGATTGCCTTGGGCTTGGCGTGCTGGGCATCGACGCCCTTTCGCGCGATTTCACTTCCCGCTGCTTTGCCGAATTGCTCGCCACGTCAAAGCGCCCCTTGAAGGATTACTTGCTGGATCAAACGCACATCGCCGGCATTGGCAACATCTACTCTTGCGAATCGCTGTGGCACGCTCGCCTCGACCCTCGCCGCCGCGCCAACACCCTGAATCCTCAGGAAGCGCGCGGCTTGCACAAAGCAATTGTGTCCGTTCTCGCGCGTGCCTTAGAATGCTGTCTGCATCCGGCGCCCGACTTTCGCGATCCGGAGTGGTGGTTCGAGGGGTTAGAGAAAATTCTTCGCGCCTATGGCCGCGAAGGAAAACCCTGCCGCCGCTGCGGAGAGCCGATCCGGCGCATTGCGCAGGGCGGCCGGTCAACTTACTATTGCAGGCGTTGTCAGAAATAGGCGCCTCTAAAGGATATGGGCTGATCGCGTGAATTCACCTGCTCCCAAGAAACCCGAACCGCCGAAAAAGCCCGATTTTGAGCGCTCGCTGGCCCGCCTTGAGGAAGTCGTCCGCCGCCTGGAAAGCCCGCAACTCTCTTTGGACGACGCGATGAAGCTCTTCGAAGAGGGCGTCGCACTTTCGCGGGAGTGCCAGAAGCAACTGGAAGAGGCGGAGGGGCGCGTGGAAATCCTCCTCAAGAAAGCCGATGGCAAGCTGGCCGCCGAGCCGTTTGATCCCGAGCGGGAGACCGAATCGTGACGCGCCACTGCAGCCCGCTGCGCGCCCATTCCCTGCCGCGATGAAACTTCCCCTATTTTTCGAAGAAGACCGTCTGACCGTCGATGCCGCTCTCGAGCGGCTGCTGCCGGCCGGTACCGCACAACCCTCTTCTATTCATACGGCGATGCGTTACAGCGTGTTCGCCGGCGGAAAGCGAATTCGACCGATTCTCTGCCTCGAGACGGCGCGCATCTTTGCCGGCGATGTCACACCCGCATTTCATCCCGCCTGCGCCATCGAGTTCATTCACACCTACTCCTTGATCCACGATGATTTGCCGGCGCTGGACAACGATGACCTCCGCCGCGGCAAGCCGACTTGCCATAAGAAATTCGGCGAAGCCATCGCCATCCTCGCGGGTGACGCACTCTTAACGCTGGCGTTCGAAACCATCGGTGCGACACCCGCCGCCCCAGAGCGCCGCGCCGCCATCCTCACGGAAGTTGCGGCCGCTGCCGGCACCATCAATGGAATGGTCGGTGGCCAGGTCGCGGACATCGAAGCCGAAGGCAAGCCCGTCGATCCGCAAATGTTGGAGTACATTCACCGCTCGAAAACCGCGGCGCTGATCCGTGCCTCGATCACGGCTGGCGCCTTGTGCGCAGGGGCCAGCTCCGAGGATGTTGCGCGCCTGCGTCGATTCGGCGAGAGCATCGGCTGGGCTTTTCAGGTCACCGACGACATTCTTGACGTCGAGGAATCCTCCGCCGCGCTCGGCAAGACTGCCGGAAAAGTCCTGGCGCAGCAAAAAGCAACCTATCCAGCCGTTTACGGCCTGGAGCGTTCTCACCAGATTGCCAACGATCTGGCGACCAAAGCCATTGCCGAGCTCGCTCCCTATGCGGATCGTGCCGCGCGCCTCCGCGAGATCGCGGGATTTCTGGTGCTTCGCCGCGCTTGATCGTTCGAACACCTCATGAAACCAACGGCAGGCCGCAAACGGCTCGATCTTCTTCTCGTCGAGCGCGGCTGCGCCGATTCTCTTCAGAAAGCCATGGCCATGATTCTTGCTGGCGAAGTCCAGGTTGACGGCCAACGAGTGGAAAAGGCAGGTATGCCCGTCGCGGAAGACGCGCGCATCGAAATCACCAGCCGGCTTCAGAAGTTCGTCAGCCGAGGTGGAACGAAACTCGAAGGCGCGCTGGAGGACTTTGCGATTGAGCCGGCCGGGCGCGTTTGCCTGGATATCGGCGCCTCGCACGGCGGCTTCACTGATTGCCTGCTCCAGCACGGCGCGGAGCGTGTCTATGCTGTCGACGTAAACGTCGAACAGCTCGACTGGAAACTCACGAAGAATTCGAGTGTTATTCCCATCAAGCGAAATGCGCGCGAACTCCGCACGGAAGACATCCCGGAACGCGTCGATATCCTGGTGATTGATGTTTCCTTCATCTCGGTCCGAAAAGTAGTCGCTCCCTCAGTTGCGGTAGCAAAGCCCGGCGCCGTATTTCTCATCCTCATCAAGCCGCAATTCGAATTGCGACGCGAGGAGATTGGCCACGGCGGGATCGTGAAAGACCAAGAGCTGCACGATAAGGCGATTCGAACTGTACGTGAATGCGTTGAATCCGTTGGGCTGGAATACCTCGCAGTCCGCCCGAGCCGCCTCCTGGGGGCCGAAGGCAACCAGGAGTATTTTCTCCACGCACGCAAAAAGACCCTGGGGTAGAATCGCAGACGCACATGCGCCCCGGACAAACTTTTCAAACCATTGGCATCATTTCCCGCCCTCGCCGTTCGGATCTCGCCCTTGTTGTTCCCCCATTGCTGAAATGGCTTGAAGCGCGCGGCATACAAACTCTTCTTGACGAAGAGACCGCTAACTGCTTGCCGGCTGGTTCGAAAGGCGAAACTCGCCAGCGGGTGGCGGACGCATCGCAACTTCTGCTCGTGCTTGGGGGAGACGGCACCCTGCTCGCCGCGGCGCGTCTGGCCGCCCCACGCGGGATTCCGATCCTGCCCGTTAATATGGGCAGTCTGGGCTTCCTTACGAATTTCACTTTGCAAGAGCTCCACCCGGCCCTCGATGACACTCTGGAGGGCCGTTTTTCACTCAGCGAACGCGTCCTGATCGACGTGGAGCTCGTGCGGGCGGGCAAAGTGATCGATAATCAGCGCGTATTGAACGAAGTGGTGATCAATAAGGGCGCGCTCGCCAGAATGATCGAGCTTGAGCTCGCCATTGACGGTGATTTTGTCTGCCGCTACCGCGCCGACGGCCTGATTGTAGCCACGCCTACAGGCTCTACCGCTTATTCTCTCTCCGCCGGCGGACCCATCGTGCACCCCGCAGTGGAATGCTTTGTGATCACTCCTATCTGTCCGCACATGCTGAGTGACCGCCCGCTGGTAATCCGCGACTCCTCTTCCATCGAGATGAAACTCTCCGGGAACACGGAGTCCGTTTTTCTGACTCTCGACGGGCAACGCGGTATCCCGTTGCAGCCAACGGATATTGTCCGCGCCTCCCGCGCGAAAGAACTGCTAAAGCTCATCCAGCCGCCCAAGAAATCGTATTTCGAGATTTTGCGCAGCAAACTGAAATGGGGCGAAGCGTAGAGCGGACTTCTTGAAGGCGGATCAGCCGGCCAAGACATTCGTGCGCAGCAAATCGTTGTGAGTTTCTCGCCGGCGAATCAACCGAGCGCGCTTCCCTTCCACCAGGACTTCCGCGGGACGGCATCGCGCATTGTAGTTTGACGCTTGCGCCATTCCATACGCTCCAGCAACCCAAATGGCGAGCAGGTCGCCCGCCTGCACTTCCCCGAGCGGCCAATCGCGCAAAAAACAATCGCCCGTCTCGCAGACCGGCCCAACAATGTCGACTCGTTTGCGGCCGCCATCATTTCTCTTCCCT
>JBGQDD010000123.1:0-8284 GCA_041495665.1 Candidatus Acidiferrum sp. | reverse complement strand
CTTGCGTGCTGGTGCACGAATATCGAATTTGCACGTCGTCGGGAACGCTGGGGCCCAAGCGCCGCTTTGGGGACGAGCAAGTGCCGGAGGGCTTTTACGAATTGGATTGGTTTAATCCGCAGAGCAATTTCTTTCTGAGCCTGCACATCAGTTATCCGAACGCTTCCGACCGCATGCTCGGCTCACATCAAAATCCCGGTGGCGACATCTTTCTTCACGGCAACTGTGCGTCCATCGGTTGCATTCCCATCACCGATGATGGGATCAAAGAGGTTTATTGGCTTGCCGTCCAGGTCCGCAACCTGGGTCAGCAGCACTTGCCGATTCAGATTTTCCCCGCGCGGCTCACAGAGGACGGCCTGAAGGCCTTGACAACAACTCACCGCAATCAGCCGGCGTTGATCGCTTTCTGGAGCAATCTCAAACAAGGCTACGAGCTCTTCGAAAAAACCCATCACCTCCCGCGCACCAAAACCCGCGCCGACGGTGCCTACGCATTCTCTGCCATGTAACTGCCCCCTTCAGAACATCCAGGCTTTCCCGGCCGTTGGACGATCGCACGCTAGTATCGTCTTGCGCATCCCTCTTCGAAAAGGCATACTCCCGCGAGCGATTTCCATTCTTGGGGTTCCTAAGAATCATTCGGCGGAGACCACAAATGAAAAAGCTTTGCCTCTTTCTGGTGGCTATTCTGCTTTTCCTCTCCGGGAGTCCGGCTTCCGCGGCACGATCGCAATCTCCCCTGGTCTCGACGGATCCCCAGCAGGTGCCGCCTGCTGCAAACACGGCATCAGCTCCCTCCCCAACCGCTGCGGCGCAGCAGACTTCGCCGCTAAGAATTACGGCCTACACGCTTCCTCCAGACCGCTACAAAAAAGCTCACGATCTCGGCCGCATCTATTTCCGATTCACTCTGGTCAGTTTCTTCTACGGCTTGGTCGCCCTCTTGCTCATCCTTCGTTGGAAGCTTGCGCCTAAATACCGGACCCTGGCAGAGGGCGTTTCCCAAAATCGTTTCGTCCAGGCCCTGGTGTTTGCACCGCTGCTGATTCTGACCATCGACATTCTCGAGCTGCCACCGGGTATGTACCAGCAATGGCTCTCGCGGAGCTACGGGATCTCCATCCAGAGATGGCCCTCGTGGTTTTGGGATTGGAGCAAAGCTGAAATCATCTCCGTCATCATTTCCACGATTCTCATTTGGATCCTTTACGCGGTAATCCGCAAGAGCGCGCGCCGCTGGTGGTTTTATTTCTGGCTTGCTTCACTCCCCATCGGCCTCCTTCTGATCTTCGTGCAGCCCGTCGTGATTGACCCCCTCTTCCACAAGTTCGAGCCGCTCGCGCAAAAAGATCCTCCGCTCACCGCCGCCCTCCAGCAGCTCGTACAGCGCGCCGGACAAGACATTCCGCCGGAGCGCATGTACTGGATGGGCGCGGGGGAAAAAACCACGGGGCTGAATGCTTACGTCGCGGGCTTTGGCGCCTCCAAGCGCATCGTGGTGTGGGATACCACCATCGCGAAGATGACCACGCCGCAGATCGTGTACGTCACGTGCCACGAAATGGGCCACTACGTCCTCTGCCACATTCCCAAGCTACTGGCCTTCGGCGCCGCGCTGCTGTTTGTATTTTTCTATCTTGGTTTTCGTTGTATCGGCTGGGTGCTCGCCAGCTGGGGTCAAAACTGGGAAATTCGCGGCATCGACGATTGGGCCTCGCTCCCGGCCTTGCTGCTTCTCCTATCGATCCTGTTCTTCCTCGCGAATCCTCTCGTCAGCGCAGTCAGTCGGCATCAGGAACATCAAGCCGACCAGTACGGCCTCGAAGTCACGCATGGACTCACGCCGGATTCAGGACAAGTTGCCGCGCAAGCCTTTCAAGTCCTCGGTGACGTGGACTTGGCCGATCCCGACCCGGATCAGCTCGATATATTTCTCTTCTACAGCCATCCCGCCATCCGGGATCGCGTCCAATTCAGCCTCAGCTACGATCCATGGTCGAAAAACGAACCGCCCGAATTCGTCAAATAGGCGCCGGGCAATGAGCGATTGATGAAAACCGTGACAGTTCCACTATCCACTCTTCACTGAGGAGGCCGGTATGCGTGAAACGAGGCGCGTGTTTGTCGCGACGATGGCCGCAGCGGCCGGGTTGCTAGCGGCTGAGGATGGATGGCCGTTCGCGCAATATCCACCAACTCCTCCGCCACCACCGCAGCCCGCGGAGATTCCGAACCCGGCAGAGATTCACTCGAACCCACAAGCCACGGCCGCCGCCAAACGGGCCATGCTGCGGCGAAACGAGAAGGAATTCCGCGAAGGGGTCGAGCGGCTTTACCAGTTGACCGGCGAGCTGCGCGAAGAAGTCCAGAATACCGCGACCACCGACGTGCTCTCCGTCCGCATGGTCAAGAAAACCGAAGAAATTGAAAAGCTCGCTAAACTCCTCAAGACCAGAGCCAAGGGCGGATAGGCCGAGTCGGATGTTCCGGAGTGAACGCTTTGACTTCCCGGATTAGGCTACGAGCCGGGTAACTTCTGCCTATTGGTTTTCCATTTCTGTTACGATTTCGACATGAGAAGAGCAGCCGTTTTCACCATGGGCGTAGCGATGTGTGCCCTTTCCTTTGTGAGCAAATCGCGGGCACAGACTGAAACCGGCGCGCTCGAAATTATCGCGCGCATCACGCCGACCGCGGCGCGCCCGGAGCCGGTGCGCCAATTCACGTTTTACATCCTCACCAAGAGCTACTCGGAGATCGTGAAGGAAGTAGAGGAAAAAGACCCCGTCCCGCCGCGCGATCAGTTCATTGATGGCCTCAAGGTTTCTCCCGAGCTGCGCACCTGGCTCAAAGGCCATGACACTCTCGACCTCACGGAACCGGACATCGACAAGCTGCTTAGCCCGGATGACATCCTCAACGTTCCGGAATTCCTGCTGGCCTACCAACGCTCGAACAGCGGCGGCGTGACCAACGGCCTGCCAAAACCAAAGTATTCGGAAGCCGACAAAACGGAACATCCGGAGAAATACGAGAAATTAAAACAAGAATATATGGTCAACCTCAAGAAGTTCGTTCGCTCGCGTCCCGAGACCGTCTCCGGTGTGGAACTTGAATTGGACGGCGTCAATCCGCAGCGCAAGTGGGCCGCGCTGCAGAACGATCGAAGGAAGCGCGTCCAGCGCGTCGCCCCGGACGTGGCGCAGCTCAAATTCCTCGCCGCTAAAGCGGACACCGATCTCGAGGGACGCGCCTCGCTGTCGGGTCTTGCTCCGGGCGATTATTGGATCAGTTCGCTCAATCTGGACGCGGACGCCGGAGATATGCGCGTGCGCTGGGATGTTCCCGTAAGAATTGAACGCGGCAAGACCATGCGCTTCGAATTGTCGAATTTGAACTCCATCGACACACGCATCTCCGCTCCCTAGAGTCCTCGAGCGCCGCCATGGGCACACCCTTTCTCTGGATCGCTTTCAACTTGTTTATCCTGGCAGCGCTGGCGCTGGACCTCGGCGTTTTTCACCGCAAAGCGCACAAAGTCCGCCTGAAGGAAGCAGCCTTCTGGAGCACATTATGGATCGCTCTCGCGACGGTTTTCGGCGTGGGAGTGTGGCACTGGTTCGGCGAGCAGCGTGGCCTCGAATACTTCACCGGCTACATCATTGAAAAAGCGCTGAGCGTCGACAATCTTTTCGTCTTCCTGGTCATCTTCCGCGTCTACCACGTGGAGGAGCGCGTGCAGCATCGCGTGCTGGCGTGGGGGATCATCGGAGCGCTGATCATGCGGGGAATCATGATCGCGGCCGGCGCGGAACTCATTTCAAAATTTCACTGGGTTCTCCTCTTGTTTGGCGCATTCCTCGTGTATACGGGACTGCACATGCTCTGGACCCACGAAAAGAAGGTAAGTTACGAAAAAAATCGACTCTTCCTGTACGCCAGCCGTCACCTCCGCGTCACCGAGTCGTATCATGGGGAACGCTTCCTCATCAAAGAAAATGGCCGCCGATTCGTTACCCCTTTGTTCCTGGTGCTTTTTATCGTGGAAATCACCGACGCGACATTCGCGATCGATTCGATTCCTGCGATTTTCGGCATCACGCAAGATGCGTTCATCGTCTACACGTCAAATGTATTCGCGATTCTCGGTCTCCGGGCGCTTTATTTTCTGCTTGCGGACCTGCTCGAATATTTTCGTTACCTGGGGATCGGACTTGCGGCTGTCCTGATTTTTATCGGCGGAAAAATGATCGGCGAGCGGTGGCTGCCCATCCCCGTGACGGTATCTCTTGGCGTTGTGGGAGGCGTGCTGCTGATCGCGCTGTTGGCATCGGTTCTGATTCCCGCAAAGACGAAGAATTGACTTCCCGGTTTAATTGACCATCGCCGGGAACGCGCTTCTCTTGGATACGCCCTCAAGCTACAATTCCGTGAGCTTCCATGCCCAGTCCGCTTACTTCCGCCATTGCCGGTCTAACTTCCGCGGATCCATCAGTCAGGAGCACCGCAGCGGAAGAAATCTACCATCTGGGCCGCGCGGCCGCAGGATCCGCCATTTCTGAATGGTGGTCCGAAAGCGAACTCTCCGCGCTGCTCCTTGGACCCGACCCCGCCATAACGGTTGGGCTCGCGGTGCAGCGCGATACGTTTGGGCGGATCCGAATTGCCAACGGCACTCCGAGGCTCGCCGATGTGCCACCGGATCAGGATGCTGAGGAATTCGAACTTCATTTCACCGAGGGGATTTCCCTGGACATTCTGACCACGCGCGAGCCCGGCAGCTCCGGGGCCATCGCAAAATATCTGGCGAAGTTCGGCGAGGGCGTACAACAGGTGGAGTATCGCTGCACGAATGTGGACCGCACCACGCAAATACTGAAGGACAAATTCGGGGTTGATCCTGTTTATCCTGCCACCCGGCATGGCGCGGACGGCACGCGAGTCAATTTTTTCCTCCTCGCCTCTCCGGATGGCGGCAAGGTGCTCATCGAACTGTACGAATTGTCGTCTCGCGGATAGATGTTCGAACTCAGCGATATCAAATACTTTTAACTGGTTCCAGGTTTTTTCCCTCCGCTATTTCCTTCCAAGACCGCAAGACTTCGGCGACGGTCCAAGCCTGGGCGATGCAGCCACGTGGTGTGAAGGGAGCATCGCCATCGAAAATTTCGCTTAACGTGCCGAGGCCGCTCGCATAAATCTGGCGGCCGAGCGGCTCGAGGAATCGCAGCGCCGCTTCGCGGTCGTGATAGACGCGGTAGTGCGCGAGCGCGAAAGGGCCGAGCAGCCAGCCCCAGACGGTACCTTGATGATAAGCGGCGTCGCGATCGCGGGGGCTGCCGCCGTAATGGCCGGCATACCCAGCTTCACCCGGCGCGAGACTCCGCAGTCCATGCGAGGTCAGGAGGTGCCGCGCGCAAACCTCGACAACCGCCTTTTGCTGCTCGGGAGTAAGCGGACTTACCGGCAAGGACACGGCAAATATCTGATTCGGCCGGAGCGCGGCATCATTTCCGATGCCCGGCGAATCGATGACGTCGAAGCAACTGTTGCGCTCCGCGTTCCAGAATCTCTGAAAATTTTTCTTTGCTTTGGCCGCGAA
Source organism: Candidatus Acidiferrum sp. (assembly GCA_041495665.1). GTDB lineage: Bacteria > Acidobacteriota > Terriglobia > Acidiferrales > UBA7541 > Acidiferrum. The sequence continues at coordinate 2,679 of JBGQDD010000123.1, read as the reverse complement.
TTTTTCGTAAGCCTCGCCTGGTTGTGCGAGCAACCGGGCAAATTCTGCCATGATTTCCAGGGCGTTGATCCACAGCGCGTTGATCTCGACGGGTTTTCCCGTGCGGGGCGTCACGACCCAGTCGCCAATTTTGGCGTCCATCCACGTGAGTTGAACGCCGGGACCGCCGGCATAGAGAAGCCCGTCGGCCGGGTCCACATGGATGTTGTAGCGGGTGCCTTGTAGGTGTGCGTCGATCATTCCAGCGAGAACGGGGAATAGTTTTTCGAGCGTGGCCTTATCTTGTGTCGCCGAGAAATATTGCCGGATGGATTCGAAATACCAGAGCGCGGCATCGACGGTGTTGTACTCGGGCTTGCCTCCGGCGTCGGGGAAATTATTGGGGAGCATGCCGCCGTCCACGTACCGCGAAAAAGCAAGCAAGATTTGCCTGGCAACGCCGGCGCGGCCGGTCGCGAGCGTTAGTCCCGGCAGCGCAATCATGGTGTCGCGGCCCCAGTCGCCGAACCAGTGATAGCCGGCGATGACGCTGCGGCCCTCCGGCTCTTCCGGTAGGCTGCGCTTTACGATGAATTGATCGGCAGCGAGGATGATCTGCCAAAGCCACGAGGGCGCTTCCTCCGCAAGGACTTCGTTCTTCGCCTGCCAATTTTGGAACAGCCTCACTTCATGATTGGCGCGCTCCGCCCGGGCGGTTTCACCATCGAGCGAGGCTGCCGCCTCCGTGGTCACCACGAGCATCACGTTGGAACCGGCTTCCAGCCTTGCGCGGAACAGCGCGGCAAAAAGACGATCTTCGCGGTCACTCAGACCGCGCGCCGTTTCTTCCCCCAAGAAGCCACCGAGGTACCACTCGTGGCGTGGCTCGCACGTCGCTGCTGAACTTTTCAGATAAAAAGGAGTTGCGCCAACGAATGCCACCACCTTTACGCCATGCTCTACCGGCGTGATATTCATGCGCCAGCCGCCTGCATGGGTCAACGAATGGAAGTCGCGATAATTCACGAGCGCTTTCCATTCCATTTCGAAGACACTGCTTCCCCGCAGGAGCGTGTACTGAATGTAGGCGGTGTTTTCGCCCTGGCGCATCCAGACGCGCTTTTCCAGAAGCGCATCGGCCAGCGCGTAGGTCCACACCGGCGTCGAGCCTTCCAGGTGAAAATCCTCGAGGAGTAGAAAGCCTTTCGGATCGACGGCGCCGCTGGCCCAGCGATGGGTGGCGATAGAAAATTCCGTTCCGGCATAGTGGACGATTTCGTCGATGGCCGAAACAAGCTGCGTGCGGCCCACGGGCGGCTGCAGGGCGGCGACGAGCAGTCCGTGGTAACGGCGAGTCTGGCTTCCGGCAACGGTGCCGGAAGCATATCCGCCGATTCCGTTGGTGACCAGCCACTCGCGCGATTCGGCCGCCGCGAGGTCGCCGCAAATCTCGCGGCCAAATTGAACTTCCGCTTGTTCCGACACCGGTCGCTCCTTTGCCGCTGAGCGTAGCCACGGCCCGGCGACGTCCTGGAGTGTCGCCTCCCGGACCATTAGCTGAGACGCGTTACTCACCGCTCTGTTCGATCAATTTTGCGACGAGACCGGTCCAGCCGGTTTGATGGCTCGCGCCGATCCCGGCGCCATTGTCGCCGTGGAAATATTCGTAGAAAAGGATGAGGTCGCGCCAGTGCGGGTCGTTCTGAAAGAGCTCGCTGCCGCCCGCTACGGGGCGGCGGCCCTTCGCATCGCGGAGAAAAATGTGAATGAGCCGCCGGGAAATTTCCGCGGCTACCTGCCAGAGATCGGATTCGGTGCGGGAATGCGTGGGGCACTCGACTTTGAAGTCTTCGCCGTAGTAGTGATGAAATTTCTGAAGGGATTCGACGAGGAGATAATTCACCGGAAACCAGATGGGCCCGCGCCAGTTGGAATTCCCCCCGAAGAGGCCCGTCGTGGATTCGGCAGGCTCGTAGTCAACGCGATTCGTATTTCCGTTCACTTGAACTTCGTAAGGATGGTCCTTGTGGTAGCGCGAAAGGGCGCGCACGCCGTAAGGCGAGAAGAATTCCGTTTCGTCCAGCATGCGGCTGAGGACGCGCTTGAGCTGTTTGCGGCTCACCAGGGAGAGCAGACGGCGCACGCCGCGCGCGGAACGCTGCGTCATTTCGATGTGTTCGGGCACGTCCGGATGATTGTCGATGAACCATTGCATGCGGCGCTTGAACCCAGGGAGGCGATCGACGATTTCCGGCTCCAGGGTCTCGACGGCGAAAAGCGGGATCAGCCCGACCATCGAACGGATTTTCAGGAAGTGTTCGTCCCCGTTGGGTAGCTTTAAGACGTCATAGTAAAAGCCGTCGGTGTCGTCCCACAGGGAGCGGCCGTCCGTGCCAAGATCGTTCATGGCGCGGGCGATGTAAACAAAGTGCTCGAAAAATTTACTGGCCACGTCTTCGTAAGCAGGATCTTCTTTCGCCAGCTCGAGAGCGATCGCCAGCATGTTTAGGCAGTACATGCCCATCCACCTGGTGCCGTCGGACTGTTCGAGGTGGCCACCGGTGGGGAGAGGAGCCGAACGGTCAAAGACTCCGATGTTGTCGAGGCCGAGGAATCCGCCCTGAAAGATATTCGCCCCGTCAGGATCCTTGCGGTTCACCCACCAGGTAAAATTCAGGAGCAACTTGTGAAAAACTTTTT
>JBGQDD010000122.1:0-8367 GCA_041495665.1 Candidatus Acidiferrum sp. | reverse complement strand
GTGATTAGTCTCGGAAAAAAACAATGGGTAAGAACTCGGGGGGCATGGACCATCGTGCCCCTGTTTTATTTTCGCTTGCGACTTTTCATCCTGGATCGCTTGTCGCGCCCGTTCTGGGGAAAAAGGCGTAGAATACGGCGATGGTGAAGCAGAGCAGCGAGAACCTCCACGTCACGTGCCCGTGCTGCCAGGCCAAGCTGACGGTTGATCCCGTTTTCGGCGCCGTGCTTTCGCATGAAGCACAGGTCAAGGCTGGCCCGAATGTGGACCTTAGCGACGCTCAAAAGATCCTTGCCGAACAAAACCGCCAACGCGAAGACAAGTTTGCGGATTCCTGGTTCCAGGAAACCAACAAGGAAGACATCCTGACGAAGAAATTTGAAGAGGCCATGAAGAAGGCCAAGGACGCGCCGGCAGGCAAGCCCCTCCGCGATTTTGATCTGGATTGAGGCGTCCTGGTGCGCGCCTTTCCGCTTCGTAGCATCCATTTGATGTTCCGATGCCAAGAATGCAAAAATTCGCATTGGCTTGTACTCGTTGTGCCTTAGAATGAAGGGATGCAACCATGGATCCGCGTGGAATGAAACCGCGGTCCGCCGGATGGTTCACAATGTCGCATCTGCCTGCACAAATCTGCCACTTCTCGAACACCCCTGCATGTTGTCGCACCTCCCTCTTTTTGTGCATCCCCGCGTGGAGTGGAGAAGGTTGAGATAACTCATCCTATAAACGCTTTCTAAAAGCGGCCACTCGCCAGCAGCAATGGGCAGTGGCCGCTTTTGCTTTTAAATTCGGAATCTCAGGGAAGGAAAATGAGGATTGTAGACAAAATGGCGTATTTGGCAGGAGCACTCCTGTTTGTCGCAGCGCCCCTCGTGCTTCGCGCAGAAGAAGGATCGCGAGGACAAGCCGCTCCGCCGGTGGCATGCTTACTTCCAGCGGACATCACCGCGTGCCCCGCAACTGAGGCACAAGAAGGCACTCAGTATGTCCAGGCCGAAACCGCTAAGCCACGCCGGGGCATCGCCGGAGTCTTACATGCCTGGGTGGGAATGGCGGAGTCCACCGAGGCGCAACAACCAAACTGGCTATCTCCCGTGGCAACAACTTCGGGGCGCCTCAAGCAGGAATTTCGCTACGATTCCTGGAGGCAATCCGGCGCCGCGGGTGGCAGCGTCTACAACTTTGGCGGCGGAAAGGGACTTGAGTTTGTAGTTGCCCCCCGAGTGCAACTATTGGTCGGTGTGCCTCCCTACATTTTGCCCACGCAGGCAGGCGTAACTCGCGGATTCGGGGATCTCCCCTTGATGCTGAAAGCGCGCCTGTTCTCCCGGCCGCAAGGCGAAGGGGACTCCCTGCTGACGTTTCTCCTGGGAGCAACAGTCCCCGTGGGCGGTCCTCCCTACGGAAACGGCAAGCCGGTTCTTTCGCCAGCCCTAGCTTTCGGAAAGGGAAAAGGAAAGTTGGATGTTCAAGGTACGATCGGTGTGAGCTTTCCCATGGGCGGCGACGCCAAGCTCGGAAGCCAGGTCCTCTCCAATACGGCACTGCAATACCACGCGGTACGTTTGCTGTGGCCGGAGTGCGAGGTGAATGCCACGTTCTATGAATCGGGAAAAAACGCAGGAAAGAAGCAAGTCTTCCTCACACCTGGGCTGGGGTTCGGCCGAATGCGCCTCCGCGGGAGGCTGTCTCTTTCGCTGGGAGCCGGATTCCAGATCGCCGCGACCCGGTTCCACACTTATAACCATCGCGGGATCGTGAGTCTCCGCCTGTCGTTCTAGTCGCGCGATAGAATAGAATGAAGTGTCCGCACGAACTTCATGGCCCCGAGAAGACACTTCCGACTTCGCCTCCCCTCCCGCATTCTGCAACTAGGGGAACGCACCCTGGTGATGGGCGTGCTGAACGTCACGCCGGACAGCTTCTCCGATGGCGGAAAATTTTTTGACGCGGAGCGCGCCATCGAGCAGGCGCTGGCGATGGAGCGCGCGGGAGCGGATTTGCTGGATATCGGCGGCGAATCCACGCGGCCGGGTTCCGCGAGCATTTCCGCCCAGGAAGAGTTGGCCCGGGTGTTGCCGGTGTTGCAGGCACTGCGGGGGCGGATAAAAATCCCGGTTTCGATCGATACGCAAAAGTCGCAGGTCGCGGAAACCGCGCTCGATGCGGGCGCGCGGATCATCAATGACATTTCCGGGATGAAAAGCGATCCGCGGATCGCCGAAGTCGCCGCGCGGCGTGGCGTGGCCCTCATTCTGATGCACATGCGGGGAGCGCCGCGGACGATGCAAGTGGGAGGGTTTGCAAGGGACATTTTGAAAGACGTCATGCAGGGCCTGCGCAAATCCGTGGGAGCGGCGCGCAAGGCCGGCGTCGCGAAATCCCAGATCATCCTCGACCCCGGTATCGGCTTCGGGAAGAGCTTCGCGCAGAATTACGAATTGCTGCAAGAACTCCCGCAACTGGCGAAGCTCGGCTATCCGCTGCTGGTGGGCACTTCGCGAAAGGGTTTCCTCGGCGCGACCTTGGCCCGGAACGGCAAACCGGCGCCACCGGAAGAGCGTATCTGGGGCACCGCCGCGACGGTTACCGCGAGCATCTTGCAGGGAGCGCACATCGTGCGCGTTCACGACGTCGTCGAGATGGTCCAGGTCGTGCGCGTCGCCGATTGCCTCCTCGACCCGAAACAAAGGTCAAGAAATTAAACGCGGAGACACCCCGACCGGGTCGGGGTAAATCCCGGACGCTGAGAAAGGTGCCGAAGGGATTCCGACTCAACATTTCCTTCGGTATAATCCGCACGGCAAACTGGTCGCGCAAAGATCACATCAAAATTTCAAGAAAAGAGAGCCAACCCATGCTGCGCCGCACAATTTTCTTTTCCTTCCTGCTTTCTTGCTTCGTTGCATTCCTTCTGCCAGCGCAGGGGCAGCTTCCACCGGCAAAGAAAGATCCGCTGAGCCCGGCACAGAGCGCTCAGGGAAAAGCGGGTTGCTCCGCGACGGAGGCATCTTCGTGCGCGGAGGCCGCGGCGAAGATTCTGCCGATCGTGATGGGTTCGTCGCCGCTGGAGGAGAATCTGCGGCGGCTGACGGATGAAATCGGCGGGCGCGTCACCGGATCGCCGCAGATGGCCAAGGCCGTGGAGTGGGGCGTAGGAGCGTTTCGCGCGGCTGGAGTGGACGTTCACACGGAGAAGTACACGCTGCCGGTGACATGGAGCGAAGGGGACACGCGGCTCGAATTGCTCGGCCCGGTGAAATTTTCCGTGCGGCTGAAAGCGGAAGGGTGGTCACCGGCGACGCCAGCGGGAGGGATGGAGGCGAACGTCGTCGATGTGGGATACGGCAACGAGGACGATTTTGAGAAGGCGGGTGCGTCAGTCAAGGGCGCGATCCTGCTGGTCCACAGCGACATCGGATCAACGTGGGCCGATCTCTTCAACGAATATCTCCGCCCGCCGATGATCATCGATCATGCCGTCAAGGAAAGCGCGAGAGCCATTCTCTGGATGGGCGCGAGGGAAAGACTCCTGCTCTATCGCCATACGAATTCGCTGGCTGGTGAGATCGACAGGATTCCGCAGGCGGTCCTGGCACGCGAAGATGCCATGCGGTTGGCGCGGACCGTTGAGGCCTACCCAGGGAAGGTGCGTGCTCACTTCGACATGCCCAATAAAATTGGCGGGCCCATCGAGCAGGAAAACGTCGTTGGCGAAATTCGCGGCTATGAGAAGCCGGATGAAATCGTGATTCTCGGCGCGCATCTGGATTCGTGGGAGCTGGGCACGGGAGCGCTGGACAATGGCTGCAACGCGGCACTGGTGATTGAAGCGGCGCGGGCGATCAAGGCCACCGGACTCTTGCCGCGACGGACGATCCGCTTCGTGCTCTTCAGCGGCGAGGAACAAGGCATGGTTGGCTCCTTCGAATACGTGAAGGCCCACCGCGCGGAGCTCGACAAAATCCGGGCGATGATTAACTTCGATTCCGGTATCGGCCGGGTCACGGGATATTCGCTCGGTGGTCGCCGTGACATAGAAGCAGGCGTGCGCGAGGTTTTGAAACCGCTCGAATCCTGGGGAGTGAACAACCACACCTATGACGCTTCGTTCGGCTCGGACAATTTCGATTTCCTGCTCGAAGGTGTACCCACGCTCGACGCCACTCAGGAAGAGGCCAACTACCTGCCCAATTACCACGCCGCTTCGGACACGTTGGACAAGGTGGATATGCGCGAATTGAAGCTGCACACCGTGCTCGCCGCGCTGACGGCCTGGGGAATCGCCGACAGAGTCGAACCGCTCGGTAAGCGCCTTTCGCGTGCCGAACTCGATGTCCTCGTCAAAGAAACCGGCCTCGACCAGCAGCTCAAGCTGCTCGGCTACTGGAGCGCCTGGCAGAGCGGCACGCGCGGCCGCAAACCGTAAAATCTAATTGCGATCGAAGGAAGGTTATGGCACGCAGCCACTTAGTTCCGTGGGATACGTGATTGTCGAATCCTTCCAAAGCTCTCTTTTCTCTTTGGAGAGCTTGAGCTCCCAGCTTCGATGCTTCTCCACGGGCTCGAGAAACTCGACTTCCAAAAGGTAGGTTTCGAACATCCTTCGATAAAAGTCGTACATGGTATCCCTAAATTGGTCGATCTCTTGGGGTGTCTTGGGAATTCCGTTGGCAAAAGGCGAAAGCATTTCCCCGCCTGTTCTGTTAACCACGTCATTAAGATCCGTGATCCCATAGAGTTCCTCCGGAGTTGCCCCGGAAAATGATCGTAGGTCGTGGACTAGCGAAACAAACAAACGCACTCCATTCGAAGTGATCAGACGAGCGAACTCATTTAGGTGCACATGGTTGGCGTTATCGCCGGCGTCGGTGACAAGATAGAGGATATCTGCAGAGGTGGCGGGGCCCAGAAGGCGAAGTCCGGCGACTAGCGAATCATAGAGCGCAGTATGCCCGCGACCCAATTTCTTTGCATCTTTTGGACCTGCACTGAACTGGCGCAACCTTTCAACAACGGCTCGCTGTCCTGCGTTCAAGTCAACCTGTTCAATGATTCTTTCATTGAAAATGATCAAAGCCATTTGTGCATCGGGCAGCCGGGTCTCGGCAAGCTCGGATGCCCGGGCGAAAGCATGCTCAAAGCCTTGACGCATGCTGCTGCTGGCATCGAGCAAGATGACAATGCGATGCCCCCGGTGGTCGGGAGCAAGAGAGATAAACTTTACCGGCTTGCCGCCAACTTTGGCTTCGAAATCGGTGATGGCGAGTCCCTCGACAGGGCGTCCTCGCGAGTCCTGGACAGATACAGAAAGAATGCGATGAGAACAAGAATCCTTTTGCGCTAAAACGGATGGTGCAAACGACGCCACCAGCAACAATGAAGCCAGATAGGTTAAGGGGCGTAGCATAATCGCAAAGTTAATAGCACAGGCTTCTCACGGCGACAAGATTTATCTCTGCAAGGACTGAACGCACGGGGCACCCGCAACGGGGGCTTCAAGCTATACTGGGTAAGAATGATTGCGAACCGAGATATCACGCAACAGGAAAGCTCTTCCGAATCACGGGCGCGCATCCTAGCGGTGGATTATGGCCGCGCGAGGATTGGACTTGCTCTTGCCGACGCGGAGACGCGGATGGCGCAACCGCTGAGCACCATGGAGCGCATCAACCGGAACGAGGACATGCGGCGGCTGCGTGAAGTGGTGCGCGAGCACAGCGTGAAGCAAATCGTCGTGGGATTGCCGCTGCGGCTGGATGGTTCCCGCGGCGAAATGGCCGAGGAGGCGGAGCGCTTTGCGCAGCGCGTGCGAAAACAGATTGGCGTGCCGGTGGAAATGGTGGACGAGCGGCTGACCAGCTGGGAGGCTGAGCGCTTGATGGAAGAGATTCAGGGAAGATTCATCCGCGACGAAAAACTGGGCAGCCACAAGCAACCTAAGAATGTGCAGGCCAAGATGACCGTGGACGCAGTGGCGGCTGCCGTCATTTTGAAAGAATACCTGGATCGGCAGGGGCAAACGGCCGACAAGGTCTGAACGAACTAAAAAAGTGAATCGGTGAGGCTGAATTGAAGTTTTTGCTCGCGTTATTGCTCTTAATCGTGCTGGTTGCCGGCAGCGCCGCGGCGTGGATGTGGTACGGCATCACGAAGCCGTACCAAGGCTTCGCGGCGGAGGGCGTTTTCGTCGATGTGCCGCGCGGGGCTTCGCGCCGGCATGTGGCCTATCTGCTGAAAACAGATGGGGTGGTGCGCAGCGCGCTGGCGTTTGAGATTTATGCGCGGCGGCATCCGAAGCGCACGCTACAGGCCGGCGAATACTTTTTCGATCATGGCATGACGGGCCGAGAGGTCTTCTGGAAACTTTCGAACGGCCAGGTGTACCAGCAGCTGTTCACGGTGCGCGAAGGCGAAACGATGTTCGACATCGCCAAAGAACTCGAAGCAGGAAAGTTCATGCGCGCGGGCGATTTTCTTTATGCCGCGAGCGATCCGGCGCCGATTCGCGATTTTGCGCCGGGCGCTCAGACGCTCGAAGGTTTCCTCTTCCCTGCCACCTATGAGCTTCCTAGGCACCCTGCGGCGAGCGAATTGACCGCGGAAATGGTGCACAAGTTCAAGGAAGAGTGGAAGCACATCGCCTCGCCGGTTGCGGGCGGACCAACCGATGAGGGCGACCACCGGCTCGTGAACAGGATCGTGACCCTGGCATCGCTCGTTGAGAGGGAAACACCGAAGTCGGAAGAGCGGCCGCTAGTGGCGGGCGCATTTGAAAACCGCCTCCGGAAAGGCATGCGCCTGCAGTGCGACCCGACGGTCATCTATGGAATGGAGCGGCTGGGAAAATACAACGGGCCGCTAATGGGGAAGGATCTGAGCTTCGATTCTCCGTACAACACGTATGAGCACGGCGGGCTTCCTCCCGGGCCGATCGGAAATCCCGGAGAAGCGTCGTTGCGCGCCGCGCTCCAGCCCGCGCGAACGGATTACCTCTATTTCGTGGCCAACACGCAGGGCGGACATTTTTTTGGCGCGACCCTGGCGGAACACAACAAAAATGTGGTGAAGTACCGTCGGTTGCTGGCAGGTCTGCCGGCGGATCCACCGCCGCCACCGCCCAGCACCCAGAAAAAACACAGCAAGCAACACCGAGGCACAGCCCGATGAGCGAAGAATTGAAAACGAAGAAGGCGCTGATCCTGGAGACCGCCCGGGAGATCAAGGTACAGCAATGGACGCCGGCGGAGATCGATCAATTGCGCCGGCGGCTGGTGGCGGAGCATGGCGAGGCCGGCAAAACGGGAATGGAATACATTGCGGACGTGCTGAAAGACGCGGGGCAAAAGGTGACCATCAACCAGCAGGAAGAAGCCGAGGAACAATACGAAGAAGAATTCGACGACCTGCTGCATTTCAAGACGCTGGAAGATGCCGAGGTCAGCATCATGCGGCTGGATGAATTGATGCGCAAGTTTCGCGGGCAGGGTGAACACTCGGCCGAGGAGCGAGTTTTGAACATCGCGCGGCTTGGCAAGCGCCGCGCGGAGATGATCTCGCGGAACAGCAAGGTGGAAGTTCACAAGCGCGCCGAAAAAGCAGAGATCGCCGTGTGGTTCCGCATCTGGCTCGAAACGCCGGATGCCTTCTTCGACTGGCTGGACGTTCGGAAGCAGACGCCGGAATTTCGCGCGAAGTTTCCGCAACTGGAGCCCGAAGAATGAATACGCCGGGAATTGGCGCGCCAGGAAGCGGCGCGCTGGAATTGCCGCCGTTTTCCCTGGATGTGCAGGCGCTGGACCTCGGCGCCGGTGTGAAAGCGGTGGGACTCGAACTGCTCGAAACGGAAAATCGCGAGCCGGTGCGAGGCAAGGATGCCGCGGAGATCTGGTCGGCGGTCTTCCCTGCCCTTGCAGGGACCGAATCGTACGTCGTGGATTTTTTCAGTCACATCGGGAGGGTGCGAGAGTTTTGCAAGACGTGGGAGATTGAGTTGCGGGATGCGACGGAGCGTTGCGTCGTGCTGCCGCAGCCGAATCAAGAGCAGTTGCGGCAGATCTTTGAACGCTTCGAAGGCGAGACTTTTGGCTTTAGAGCAGGCGCGGCGTCGCAATCTGCGGATGCCGCCATCGAGGGCGATCTTTCAAAGCGCGGCCTGGACGCCTATCAGGCGGCATACGCTCGCTACACATTTTGCGCCATTTGCGAGCCGGAAGATGGCTGGGTGACGCTGCTGAGTGACGCTCTCTGGCCCAGCGAAGTCATCCGGCGGGTGCGCCCGGCGGTTCAGCCATTTGACATCCACATTGCGCGGCCCAATTGAATGCCTTCCCGGCTGCGCCCAGAATTGATTGTCCGGCATCC